>SLSL01000120.1 GCA_007130465.1 Halanaerobiaceae bacterium
ATTATGTAAGCAATCTAACATTTAAATAAAAAAAAGACCCCTTTTCAGGGGCCAGATTTTAACAACTAGAGTCTCTTATTTTTATTAAGTTTTCTTTTTTAAATTTTACTTCTCCATGACCTGTAGAAATATGCCCGCTATTATCTAAAGCTTTAAGAGTTAAACTAACTGTCTCCCTTGTAGAACCAATCATTTCAGCTAGTTCTTGATGAGTTAATTTTAAAGTTATTTCTTCTTTTTCATGTTTATCCATTATATTAGCAAGTTGAATTAATTTCTTTATTAATTTATCCCTTGTATTACATAGAGCCTGACTATAAATATCATCTTCAAGATCTTTAACTTTAGTACAGATCAATTGAAGAATTCTCTCAGTTAAATCAGGATATTTCAACATTATTTCTCTGATATAAGTTTTATCAATCACACATAAAAGTGCATCTTCAATAACTTCAGCAAAGACACCTCTTGGCCTCATTGAAAAAATATCAACTTCACCGATTATATTACCTGGCACCAGATATGATAAAGTCAACTGCCTCCCTGCTTCATTTAATTTATATATTTTAATTCGGCCTTGATGCAAAATATAAATTACTTCTACTAAATCATCAGGGGTAAAAAGAATATTTCCAGCTTCAACATTAATAACTTGAGCATTAGAGGCAATTTCATCAATCTGCTCCTGTGACAAAACTTCAAAAATATTTAAACCCTGAACACAATCTAACATAATTATCCCCCTCAAGTTAGTATTAATATTAAACCTTTCTATATAATTATTACTCCTTCACCCGATAATAAATCCCTTTATATTCTGGCTATTTATTTAGGTTAAATAAACCTGAAGGAGATATTATATTTAAAATATTATAAATCAGCCCCGAGATGATCTGCTACTGAATAAACATCCTTATCACCACGACCTGATAAATTAACTATTATAACCTGACTTTTATCTAAAGTAGGTGCTAATTTTTCTAAATAAGCCAATGCATGAGAAGACTCTAAAGCTGGAATAATCCCCTCTTTTTCAGATAATAATTTTAAAGCTTTAACTGCTTCCTCATCAGTTGCCGATTTATATTCTGAGCGGCCACTATCTTTTAAAAAACTATGTTCTGGGCCTACTCCTGGATAATCTAAACCTGCGGAAATAGAATAAACTGGAGGCACTTTGCCAGACTCATCCTGGAGCAAGTAACTTTTATAACCATGAATAATTCCAGGATTACCTTTAGTAAATGTTGCTGCATGCTTAGATGTTTCAAGACCCTCACCGGCAGCCTCAACACCTATCATTTTTACTGATTCGTCCTCTAAAAATGGATGAAAAAGCCCGATAGCATTGCTGCCGCCGCCAACACAGGCCAACAAATAATCAGGCAATTTACCTTCTGACTCTAATATTTGTCTTCTAGCTTCTTTACCAATAACTGACTGAAATTCTCTAACCATTACAGGATAAGGATGTGGTCCAACCGCAGACCCTAATAAATAAAAAGTATCCTCTGAATTCTCAACCCAGTGGCCAATTGCAGCATCAACTGCATCAGTTAATGTTTCGGTTCCTTTAGTAACTTCATTGACTTTTGATCCTAGCAATTTCATTCTAAATACATTTAAAGCCTGTCTTCTGGCATCTTCTGCTCCCATGAATATTTCGCATTCCATCCCAAACATTGCAGCAACTGTTGCAGTAGCAACTCCATGCTGGCCTGCGCCTGTTTCAGCAATTACTCTTTTCTTGCCCATTCTTTTCGCCAGAAGTATCTGCCCAAGTGTATTATTAATCTTATGTGCCCCCATATGATTTAAATCTTCTCTTTTTAAATAAATTTTAGCCCCACCATAATAATCAGTTAGTCTTTCAGCAAAATATAAGGGATTAGGCCGGCCAACAGCTTCCTTTAGATAATAATTAAATTCCTCTAGAAATTCTTCATCATCATAATACTTAAAAAATGAATCTTCTAACTCCTGTAAAGCTGGAAGAAGTTGTTCAGGAACATATCTTCCACCATAATCTCCAAAAATACCATCAGCATTCTTAACCTGTTTCTTTTGAACTCTCTCTTTTGTTAGTTGTTTGCTCATCTCTTCTCATCTCTCCTATTTTAAAATTTTATTAATAAAATTTACCCCTAAAATATAAAAAACCACAGAAACTGAATTCTGTGGTTATAATAAGGCATAGTTATATCATCCATAAAATCGCCTAGCTCATCTCCACTCATCTAATCCAGTCTAATCTCTTCTAATCTAAATCCATATATAATTTTATGTTTAAATCTATTCTGATTCTATATCTCCGTGTTTAGTTAATATTTTTGCATTTCCCCTTATTTTCATTGCTGAGGTGTTTTCAGTAAATTGGGCTATCATGATTTCGCCTTTATCCAATTTCTCTGTATGGTGGAATTTTGTCTGTCTACCTCTTGTCAGGCCAATTATTGTAACACCATCTTCAAGGGCTTTAATCGTGACATAATCACCTTCGGCTGATTCTAGTGCCATTTTATATCACCTCTTTATTTTAATAAGTTAATAAGATAATATATTATATAGCTTCCATTGTCAAGATAAACTTGCTTATTTTTTATTTTTTATATCAACACCACCAAAAATAGCTAAACAACTAATTGATAATATTTTAGGATTATCTAAATTCAGATTCTGTCTGGTCAAATTATCCCAGCCACCAAAAACAGGGAGGCCTTTAACAACTACCTGCCATTCATCAGGCACATATATATCTGCTCCACCAAAGAGAGTAAAGACATCAAGTCTGGCTTCATCTCCTGAAATATTTGCTCCACTTAAATCTATATCTGCTCCACCAAAAATAGTAATTGAACTACCACCTTTAAAATTATTTGAAATTACTCTATATTGACTTCCTGAAAAAATATTAAAAATATTAAGTTTTTCTCTATCCATTTCTTTGCCTTTACTTTTGCTATCAAAAAGTAAGCTAACACCAATTAATATAAATATAACTGGCCAGAAAGAAATATACTCAGACGCAGCAATATAATCTAGATTATTTAATTGAAAGAAAAGTCCAATCAGTAAAACTATAAGCCCTCCAAGCCTTCCTGCTGGATTAGTCAACAAATTATACATACCTGCAAAGATCAGAATTAACGGCCAATATGTTGAAATGATTTCACCAAGACCAATATCGACAATTCCAGCATTATTTAAAATTATAAATCCACCTAATAAAATTAAAATCAGTCCAAGAATTCTATTTTTGCTCATATAATCTCCTCCATTTCTCTTATTTGCCCTTATGTATTGAAGTATATAGCTATTTTCTAATAATGTCAATATAATAAAATAAATAATTATCATAAAGAAAACCAGCAACTAAAAACAAGTTGCTGGTCTATATCATTAATCTTATTCTAATTTAGTTGATTATTTTAGCGATTAAAATACTGCCTTCATATAGCAATATTAATGGGCCTGCCATAAACAACTGAGTAATTATATCTGGTGGTGTTAAAATTGCACTAATAATAAATATTAGAATTATGATATATTTCCGAAATATAGTTAATGTATCAATCTTTATAATACCTAACTTTACCATCAAATTCAATACCAAAGGCAATTGAAATATTAATCCAAAGGGCAGGAGTAGAGTTAATAAAAACGAGACATAATGGCTAATTGATATCATCGCAGAAAGCTCTGGACTGCCAAAATTCAATAAAAATCTCATTCCTAAAGGTAAGACAACTGCAAAGCCAAAAGCTATTCCCAGAGCAAACATAAATAATGAAATTGGCAAAAGTAGATTGATATATTTCTTTTCATTATCATGCAATGCCGGCAAAACAAAACTCCAAAATTGATATAATAAAAACGGTAGAGCTACAAGTATACCAGCAAAGATAGAAATCTTAATATAGGTGAAAAAGGCTTCAGTCGGCCTTAAAAAGACCAGTTCTCCAACTGGCCTTGTTAATATTTCCATTAGTTCCTCTGAAAAAAAATAAGCTCCAAATGCTGCAATTACAACAGCTATTATTGATTTTATAAGCCTATTTCTTAGTTCTTCTAAATGTTCAACTATACTCATTTCAAGATTGTCTGATTCCATCTGATCCACTCCTGCTAATTACTAATCTATTATAATATTAAATTTAAGATTTATCTTTTTCTTCATCTTCATCCAATGACGCAGCCTCTTCTACTTCTTGAGTTGCCTTTTTTAATTCTCTAATACCTGATCCAATTGCATTACCTATCTCCGGTAATTTACTAGGTCCAAAAATTATCAAAACTATGACTAAAACAATAATTAATTCAGGTGCTCCAAGTCCAAACATTATGATTCACCTCCTGGATCTTTTAAATCCAATTTTAAATAAGAATACTATAATTATTTTTAGCTATTATCTTACTGCTTACATTATACCAATAAAAAATGGCTTTCTCAAACTTAATATACTCTTATAATTTAATTAATATAGAAGCTAAACTCCCCAGATAAAAGCAATCCCAATTGTTATTACAACTGTTAAAATCAATTGCAAAGGAAATCCTACTTTAAAGAAATCACTAAATTCATAATTACCAGGACCATATACCATTAAATGTACCTGATTTCCTATCGGAGTTAGATAGGCAGTACTGGCGGCAAATGTGACAGCCATAATAAATGAAAATGGTTCAACTCCTAGACTGACTGCTGCATCAACAGCCACCGGCAGCATTATTACAATACTGGCCCGATTACTAACTAAATTAGTAATCAAAGCAGTAAAGAGATAAAAAATCGCAAGTATAATAATCGGCGGTAAATTACCAGTTAAATTCAAAATATGGCCGGCAAGAAATTCAGCAGTACCAGTAGCTTCCATAGCTGCTCCTAATGGAATTAAACCAGCAACAAGGATTATAATCTCCCAGTTTACTGCTTCATACATTTTAGCTGGATTAACACAACCAGTTAAAACCATGGCCAGCACTCCACCAAGTGCAGAAATAGATATAGGTATAATTTCTAAGACAGCTAGAAAAATAACTCCAAACATAATCCCAAGAGTAATTGGTATCTTTTCCTGAGAATAATCTTCTCTTTCCATTTCTCTGGCTACAATTATATCACGACGATTTCTAAGTCTCTTTAAAGTCTCTTCATTAACAAGCATTAAAAGAACGTCACCTGGTTTAAGGTCCATTTCATCTAATTTATAATGAGATAATTCGCTACCTCTTCTAATTGCGAGAATACTGCAATCATATCTATTGGCAAAATTAATTTCTGATAAAGTCTGATTGGAAAATATAGAACCACTGGTAATTACAGTTTCAACTAATTTCCTGCCTTGAGTCGGTTTCTGTAACTGAGATTCTTTAACTGATAGATCATCTGGAACAATTTTCAAGCCCTGCTGGCCAATCAATTTTCTTAATGTTTCTCTGTCAGATCTTATTATAAGCTCATCACCAGCTTTGATCTGTTTTGCTTCAAGAGGCTCAATAAATTCATCACCATTTCGAGTGATCATCACTAAATCCATATCAAGCTCACTCTGGGCAAGACTATCTTTCACACTTTTCCCAATTAATGGCGAGTCATCTTCAACTACTACCTGAGCCATAAAAAGATCCATTTCATATTCATCAACAAGGTCATCTTCAGGCTTAACTCTATCAGGTAAAATCTTTCGGCCTAAAGTCGAAAAATAAATAACTCCAGTAAGCAATACGACAATTCCAAGTGGAGTAAATTCAAAAAATCTGAAAGGTCGGCCAATTAAATCAGCAGAAATATCACTGGCAATCAAATTAATTGATGTTCCAATTAATGTTAAAACTCCACCCATTGTAGAAGCATAAGATAAAGGTATTAATAATTTTGATGGAGAAACTTTAGTTGTCCTGCCTAAATCTGTCACCATTGGAATAAATACAGCAACAACAGGTGTATTATTTAAGAAACCAGCGACAGAGCCTGAAATAGCAGAAATAACACCTATCTGTCTGGCTTCGCTGCTGCCAGTCACTCTTATGATCTTATCTTTTAATAATTGGATAACCCCACTATTTTGTATGCCTTCACTAAGAATAAACATTGCCATAATAGTAATAGTTGCACTATTAGCAAAGCCACTAATTGCAGTTTCGCCATCAACACCTGTCCAGGGCCTTAAAATAACCAGAACAACAGGAATTAAAATAGCAATCAAATCTATTCTTATCGGTTCCCAGACAAATAAAACAAGCATAGCCCCAATAATAGATAACATTATTGCGACTTCCGGTGTTAGCAAAATTATCACCTGCCTAAATGAATAATACTCTTAAATTTAATTGTAAATCATTATTAAATTATTTTCAACATAAAAAAGGCCAGACATATCATTGCCTGACCATAATAAAACATATATTTTCTGCCTAACTGGCAGTAATTTAACTGCTTCAACTAAATGCTGCTGAGCCTGAAGAATTACAGCTCATAATTCCAATACCATCAAAACTCTGAAAAACATCATCGCTTCCACATTCAGGACATTCAACTTCTAAATCTTCTCCGATCTCAGACATTTTTGCAGAGATTGAAAACTTATTTTCACAATCTCGACATTTAAAACTATAATTTGGCATTAATCAATAACCTCCTGCTTGTTTAAATACTATGTTTTGTGCACCATCTATATGCTACACTAATTAGAAAATTTATTCTGTAAAGTACTTATCAATTTATAGATCTAATTTTTTTCTTAATAATTCAGGAGGTAATGAACCGGCTCTTAAAATATTATCATGTAACTCCTTTAAAGATAAACCAGGTTTCTTTAAACGATAATCTTCAATAATCCTGGTTATCTCTCTTTTCCCCATTAAATAAGATTGTGGCTGAGTCGGTGAAGTTGTATATCTTATAACTTCAGTTCTAGCATCATCTCTTTCTAGGCGACATTTATTTACCAAAAAATCTACAGCTGCATCAACAGACATCCCCTGACAGTGAAGTTTTACATCTAATATTATCCTGCCTGCTCTCCAGAGTTGATCAGATAGCCTGCCTAACTTTTGAATAGGTCTATTAATATATCCTAAATCCTCCATCATACCTTCACAATAAAAGGCCCAGCCTTCAACAAATAAAGTCGATAAAAAAGAACCTAATTTTCTAATATTACTATTCTCTAATTTAGCCCATGTTAACTGGAGATGGTGACCAGGATAACCTTCATGGAGAGTTGTAATTGGCAACTTGGCATTATAATGGCCCTTCAATTTTGATTCCTGCTTTTCCTCAGTTGCATTCATATCAACAGGAGTAACCAAAAAGAGACCCTCAAGTCTATCAGCGAAAACCTCCGGCTGAATATAGGCCGCATAAGGAATTAATGGTCTTAAATATCCTGGTGTCTCTATTATCCTCAAACTTTCTGATTCTGGTATTGTTGCAATATCATTCTCCTCAACAAAATTTCTACTTGCCTCCATAGACTCCCTATATCTATTCAATAATTCATCTGCAGAAGGATGATCTGATTTAGCATCATCTAAAATCTGATCAACTGATTTGCCAGGAGCAATCTGCTCTGCCAGTTTATCTAAAGCCATTTCAGTTTCAGCAAAGATTTCCTGCCCGATCTCCAGTAATTCAGAGGCCTCATAATCAACCAGATGATTTTCCTTTAATAGCTGATTAAAATATTTCTCACCAACAGCAAACTCTCCTTTAGCTTTATGGCCTAACTCATCCTGTAAATAAGATTGAAAATCTACAGCAGCCCTGGCTGCCTTCTCGCCATATATATCAAGCTCCTCCTTTAATCCTGGAAACTCTGCTCCGGCAATTCCAGGCAATAATTCTGTAAATAATCCAGGAGCCATCTGCAGTTGCTGTAAACTCAGATCAATCCAGACTGGCGGCACCCTTCCAGGAACTAAGTTCTTTTTAGCCTGATCAAATAATCCAGGCACCTGCTTCATTCTCTCTAAAGCAGCTTTAAGTCTTACATCCAGAGGGGCAAAATCTTTCATAATTAATGACATAATCCCTGAAAATGCCTCATCAAGATAATTATTTGGGTTCTTCTGATAGGGGAGATTACTTTTATGATCTCTAATCAAAGATTTTAACAATTGTCTTAAAAGAATATAATCTATCTCTGCCTCTTTACTAAAAGACGATTTATCAAATTTTTTAAGATCCTCTAATTTACTTTCCAGTCGTTCATAAAAATCCCAAATAGACTGTTCACGATAATCAGCAAGCAGATCATCCTGTTCATGAACACCTAATTGAGTAGCAAGAACTGGCCAGCGCTCCATAAAACTATCAATAATCTCATCGCCAAACTGATAAAATTCTTTTTCACTCATTATTTTTCCTCCTTATTATAACCTCTTAAAGTATAAAATCCCCAGCTAAATGCCATTATACCGACACCAATAAAAACTATCTCTAGCTCAGTAAAGATCAAAATCAAACCTAAAATAAAAGGAGATAATGTCATACCAATAAATTTCATAGTATTAAAGACCGAAATCACTAGGCCTGAAATCTCTGGTGGTGGCAGTTCAGTGGCCCGGTTATAAATTGTAGGTGAAACTATTCCCATACCTGTTCCATAAATAATAAAACTTAAACTAACCAGATAGCTACTATTCGGCCAGAACGGCAACAGTAAAAAACAGACACCAATCAAAAAATATCCTAAAGTTGAACGCTGTCGCCAGTTTAAATATTTAGCAATAAAACTTGCCCTGGAAGATAAGATAGCACTAAATAAACCCTGCAAAGATATAGCCAGCCCAGAGAAAAACTCTGAAAATCCATGGCCTGTAACAAGATAAATCGGCAAAAATGTAATCAACGCATATAACATAAAATAAATAGTCAGCGAATGAATCATAATATTTCTGATTTTAGCAATCTTAAAAATATCCAGCAGAGACTTAAAATACTCTAAAGGCGAATTTTCAATATCTGGATTACTACGACCAGTTGAATCATTATTTATTAATGGCGATGTCTCTGGTAATTTGAACAAAAATATAAGGCCAAGAATAATTGAAAGTCCATAAACTGCAAAAACCAACCTCCAGTCAATTGAAGCCAAAAACCCTCCTAAAGATGGAATAATGACAGCTCCAATAGAAATAGCCCCTGTTAGATAACCCATCAACTTCAGCTTTTTATCACCAACAAATAAATCCTTAAAGATTGTCATGGCAACAGGAATTAACCCGGCGATCCCAATCCCCTGCAAAAATCTCATAATAAGTAATACAGGGAAATTAGGGGCCATAATAATCGCCAGTCCACCAATTCCATCTATAAAAAGACAGGCCAGGCCGACCTTCCGGCGGCCAATTCTATCCAAAAAATAACCTATAAAGGGCAAACTTACTGCTGCAGCAAAGGTATACAGACTTAAAACCAATCCTATGTTACCCTCTGACACCTGAAAAGCCTCTGCAATGGCAGGTAAAGCTGGAGCAATCAAACCTCCACCCATAACCCCAAAAGAACCCATTACTAAAACTAATAATATTATGTAATCCGGTATAAAACCCTGTTCTGTCTCCAAAAATATCTCTCCTTAATCCAATATCCATATATAATATCTTATCACTTTTAATCTAAAATTCATAATTGCTTCATATTAACCAATTATAATTAAATCAAATAGAAAAGTCAGGAGTGAATAACCTATGAAAAATAAAATTTTTATACCTTTAATATTTATTTTATTACTTATATTTATGTTTAGTTTTAATGCCAGGAGCTATAACCCTGTTATTATATTAACCTACCACCATTTAGTCGATGAAAACCCGATCAATCATGCAGAGATCACCTATACTGATTTCAAAGCCCAGATGCAATACCTGGCTGAAAATGAGTATAATGTAATTAGCAAAGCTGAATTCATTAAATATAAAGAAGAAAATTCATTTCCCGAAAAATCAATACTCCTAACCTTTGACGATGGTTACTATTCATTTTATGAATATGCCTATCCAATCTTAAAAAAATATGACTTCCCGGCAATTGTCTTTCCAA
>SLSL01000232.1 GCA_007130465.1 Halanaerobiaceae bacterium
TAAATAACAGATTCCAGATATTATATCTAATTATATCAAGAGTATTCAAAAGGAATAAACCACCTATAAATATTAAAATAATACCTAATGTGATATCATTATTTTTTTTAGTCACTCCCAGAAACCCCTTTCACTAGAATTGAAATACCTAATACAATTAATATTATTGCCCAAAAATTCCTCCAGACTATTAAAGGAATTACTCTACTAAATATTATAAAAGCCCCAATTATAATTAATATTATCCCTATAAATCTTTGATTAGTCCTATCAAGGGTAAATGATTCTTTCTCATAATCATCTTTTATTTCATTTTCATTATCAAAATGGTCATAAGGTTTTTCAGGAATTATTATCCATCCAATTATATAAGCTATAATACCTGCCCCATTTAAAAAGAATATAAAGACAAATAATAGCCTAATTATTAAAGGATCAATTTTAAAGTATTCAGCTATACCTCCGCAAACTCCTGCCAATATCCTTTTCTGTCTCGATCTATATAATCTCTTTATATCAGACATCAAAATCTCCCCTTTAATTGTCTTGTTAAGTATATTATACAGCAATATACTTATAAGATGCAATAAAAAGACAGATAAAAATTGCCAGTAGAAAAATCTACTGGCAACAACTTACCATAGTTTTAGATCTTGAGCCTCATTTTTTAATTTCTCTCTAAAGTCAGGATGCGCAATATTTATCATAGCTTCAACTCTTTCACCCATCGACTTACCTTTTAGATGTGCTATCCCATGTTCTGTAACTATATAATCTATATCATTTCTACCTAAAGTCACTTTAGAACCTGCAGGTAATTGGGAAATAACTGTTGACAACTCTCCACCTTTGGCAGTTGATCTAAGTGCTATTATCCCTTTGCCGCCTTTAGATCTTTGAGCTCCTCTATGTGTATCAGCCTGACCCCCAGTACCACTATATTGTTTATTGCCTAGAGCTTCAGAACAAACCTGACCTGATAAATCTACCTGGAGTGCCGTGTTGACACTAACCATTTTATGGTTCTGCCCTATTACATAAGGATCATTAGTTATATTACCCTGTTGAAATTCAACAGCAATATTTTTATTAATAAAATCATAAAGTTTTTTTGTCCCTAATGCAAAAGTAGTAACCATTTTACCATTCCAGATAGATTTTTTCCTACCTGTGATTGCACCTGAATAAAATAAATCAACCATTCCATCTGTAAACATCTCTGTATGAATTCCTAAATCTTTTTTATCAGTTAAATATTTAGTTATTGCATTTGGTATGCCGCCAATACCTAATTGAAGTGTTGAGCCATCATCTATCATTCCTGCAATGTGCTGACCAATTCTATTTTCAATTTCTCCAGGTTCAATATTTGGCAACTCTATTAAAGGTGCTGTATTTTCAACAATATTATCAATTTCAGATATATGAACTTGTGTGTCTCCTAAAGTCCAGGGAAGATTTTCATTAATTTCTAATATAACTAAATCAACTTCTTCTATCATCATTTTCTCATAAGTGATGCCTAATGATAATGAAAAATAGCCTATTTCATCCATTGGAGTAGCTGTACCCCAGAATATATTTATATCATCATTTTCCAGCTTTTTTTCTCCAGCTTCATGTAAGTTGTTTGGAATATAGCTAATATTGCCATGATGATGATTTTTTCTGTCAGATTGTCCATAAAACCATGTTTCATTTTTTATATGGCCTATCATCTCTGGTGAATGGAAGCCGTAATCCCCCATCATAAGACATGAGACTAGAGTTACATCATTTAGCTCTTTTGCTCTTCCAGCAAGAGAATCCAATAATCCTTGAGGTTCAGAGCCTGCCATTGCAACAGTAATTTTATCACCATCATCTACCATTTCTGCTGCATCTTTTAAAGATATCAACTTATCTTGATATTTTTTTTGAAATTGATTCATCCAATATCACCTCAAAATATTTATATTACCCTAAAACTAAACCTCCATCAACACTTAAAATATTCCCATTAACAAATGATGCTTCTTCTGATGCAAGATATAGGTAAGCATTAGCAATATCTTCAGTTTTGCCAAGCCTTTTTAAAGGAGTTTTAGCACGTATATTATCCAGGATTTTATCAGGTACTGAATCTAACATATCAGTTTCAACAAAACCAGGTGCTACAGCATTAACTCTTACTCCTTTAGGAGCAAGTTCTTTTGACCAGGTTTTTGTTAGTCCTATAACACCAAATTTACTGGCAGCATAATTAGTCTGGCCAACATTACCATATAAACCGACCACAGATGCTGTATTAATAATTACACCCTCACCTTTATCCATCATTCTTTTCGCAGCCTCTTTGCCACAATTAAAAACACCTTTTAAATTAACGTCAATAACTTTATCCCAGGCATTTTCATCCATTTTAACTAAAAATCCATCAGCTGTAGTTCCTGCATTATTTATTAAAACATCTACACTTTTATATTTATCATCTATTTCTGAAAATAAATTATTAACTGAATTCTGATCTGATACATCAACCTCAATAAATTCTATATTAAGTTCAGATGCAGTTTCTAAGCCGGCATCCTTATCATAATCTACAATTATTACTTCTGCACCATTATCTTTAAATATTTCTGCAGTTTTTTTACCTATTCCTTTAGCTCCGCCAGTAATAACTACTATTTTATCTTTTACATTCATTTTTCTACCTCCAATTAAGATTATTTGCTGCTTCCCCACTTAATTACATTTGCTGACCAGGCATAACCAATTCCAGCAGAAATCATAGAAATTACTGATCCAGATTTGATCTTACCTGATTCAAGCCCCAATTTTAATGACAATATTTGATCAATCTGACCAGTATGTCCATAATCAGAAAGATATGTCGTCTGATCTTCTTCTAAACCTAATTGTTCCAGTAAGAATTTATGCATAGAAGGTTTGAAATGTAATACAGCAAGATAATCCATGTCTTCTCTTTTTCTGCCAGATTTTTCAAATGCTTTATCTATGCAGGTTAGCCAGTTATCCATGGAAACTTCATTCAATCTTTCTTTCATATGATCAACATCAAATATCTCTAGTTTAAAAGCTTTATCTATATTATCTTTTGTTACAGGATTGGCTACTCCGCCAATCTTAACTCCAGCATCTCTTGCCAGTGATCCATCGGAAATCAAATGACTACCCTCAATTACGTTTCTGCCTGCATTTTTCTTTAATATCAATGCCCCACCGGCAGCGCCAAGATTATACATCATTGATAACTTAGGATCTTCATAATCAAGCAAATCAATATTTCTATAGCCACCTGCTATTAAGGCAATATTGTATTCTGAATTACCGAGTAAGAGATCCTTGGCCATTTGCAATGCCGCTACTGTTGTTCCGCAGCGCTGCTGTACATCTATTGCCCAGGCATTTTTTGCCCCCACTTGCTCTTGAATATAAATGCTGGAAGTAGTCAAAGGATATTCTTTCCATTCCTCTCCGATCCCGAGAATTACATCAATTTCCTCTGGATCTATTTCAGCACTTTTAATCGCATCCTTTGCCGCAGATACTCCCATAGCCTGGGTACCATCCTTCTCACCAGGAACTACCTTTTGATTAATTCCTAATTTTTCTCTAATGGCCCATTCTTCCCAGTTATCATTAGTCCTTTCAGAAATTTCTTTGGCCGTCATTACTTCAGATGGCAAATAAACTCCAACACCTATTATACCAACATGCTCTTTATTCCCTCTTGCCATATTAAAAAGCCTCCTTAATTTGTATAGAAAAAGGACCCGACAATTCGGGCCCTTGTCAGGAGCAATCTCTATTAAAATTCCATGAAATCTGTTAACTGTTCAAAGAAGTACTCGCCATCTTCTTCAACTACTTTACTAACTGCCATAAAAGTTACTCCCTGTCTAACGCCAGGTTCAAATGAAATCTCTGCAGCCAGTCCATCAGTAAACTCTAAAGTATTCATTCCAGCAATATAATTCTCCCAGGTTATATCTCCTTCTAGGTTTCTTAAACCTGCCACAAATGTTTCTCCAGCAACCCAGCCTGCCATTGTATATGCATTAATAGTACTATCTGGATAATATTCTTCCATAGAAGTAATAAGCGGAGCTAGGCTTTCATCATCTACATCAAGCCAACCCATAACATGAAGATTGTGAATTGCATTAGGAGCAGTTTCAGATGGCTCTATAGTAGCCAGAAAACTAGCATCAGCATTTGAGTAAGTTGTTAACATTGGAACTTCTAAGCCAAAATCTTCTGCTGCTCTTACAATTAGGGAAGCAGCCTGTGAAAGACTAAATACAATTACCATATCAGGATCTTGAACTAAAATCCTCTGCATTGGGGCTGTAAAATCTGATTGATTTGGATTGTGAGAGATAACAGCATCTTCATTAAGATGATCTTCCATGTCCAATTCAGCTAACCCTTCTCTTATTCCCTGAATACCATCACGGCCAACATCATCATTCTGATATAAAACAGCAATATTTTCTGCTTCAAAATGCTCTACTGCATACTTAGCCATTAGTTTGCCTTCATAAACATAGTTAGGCTGAACTGGAAAGAAATTTTCTCCAAGCTCTGTTAGTTCTGTAGCTCCAGAACCAAAATAAACTGATGGAATTCCAGAATCACTTACTAATTGTGCTGAGGAAATAACTCCAGGAGTTCCAAGTTGACCAACAATGGCAAAAACTTCTTCATCATAAATTAATTCTTCAACATGGTCTCTTGCCTGTGCAGGATCAAACTCATCATCTCTATGAATTAATTCTATCTCTCTGCCTAAAACGCCACCTTCATCATTGACTGTCTGGAAATAAGCTCTCATTCCTTCATAATAAGGCTGTCCAATAAATGCTGCAGGTCCTGATGTAACTCCTACCGAACCAATAGTAATAGTGTTATCATCTACCCCCTGGGATGATGCCATAACTAAACCAGGTAATAACAGTGCTGCCACCAAAGCCATAACTCCAACTTTACTCAACTTCTTTAACATTTTAACTCCTCCTTTAATTTAGTAAATATCTCTTATCCATTTATATTAATGCGTGCTGCCTAGATAAGCCTCTTTAACTTTTTCATCACTGGCTAGATCTTTTGCATTACCAGAATGAACAATCTCCCCTGTTTCTAAAATATAAGCTCTATTTGCCACTTTCAATGCCATATTAGCATTCTGCTCAACTAACAAAATAGTAACGCCTTCAGAATTTATTTTTTTTATTATTTTAAATATATCTTTTACAATTAGTGGAGCCAGTCCAAGTGAAGGCTCATCTAACATTAAAAGCTCTGGTTCAGCCATCAAGCCCCTTGCTATAGCTAACATCTGTTGTTCTCCACCTGATAAAGTTCCACCCTTTTGTTGTCTCCTATCAGATAAAGCAGGAAAATATTCAAAAATATTGTCAAGTTTATCTCTCCAGTCAGTTGATTTCCTAATTCTATAAGCTCCAATTTTAAGATTCTCTTCAACAGTTAAAGCTGGAAATATCTGCCTACCTTCAGGAATATGAATAATTCCATGGTCCACAATAATTTCAGGTTCCATCCCAGTTATTTTATTATCCCTAAAGAATACATCACCTTCTCTTGGTTCTAACAATCCTGATATCACTTTTAGTGTTGAAGATTTTCCTGCTCCATTTGCACCTAACAATGAAACAATTTCACCTTTTTTAACTTTTAAATTAATTTTACTAAGAGCATTTATATTACCATAAAAGGCTGATATATCATGTAATTTAAGCATTAGAACTCATCATCCCCTCCTAGATATGCTTCCTGAACTTCAGGACTTACCTGAATTTCTTTTGGAGTGCCCTGCATAATAGATTTGCCAAAATTAATTACAACTATTTCATCACATATATCCATTACTAATCCCATGTCATGCTCCACTAAGAAAACAGTAAGATTATATTCATCTCTAATTTTCAGGAGAAGGTCTGATAGTTTATCTGTTTCTGAATCATTCATGCCTGCTGCCGGTTCATCCAATAAAATAATTTCTGGTTCAGACATTAATACTCTGCCAAGTTCCAGAAGTTTCTGAACACCATAGGGTTGCGAGTCCGCAAATTGATGAGCTAATTTTTTTAAACCAAGAAAGTTTAAAATTTCCATTGCTTTTGTTTTGGCTTGATTTTCTTTCTTTTTAAAGCCTGGCAATCTAAAACCTTCTATTAAAAAATTAGTTTTGATATTATTATGAGCTCCTACTAACATATTATCTAAAACAGTCATCTTGCCAAACAATTCAACATTTTGAAAGGTTCTAGCTAGACCAAGATCGGCTATCTGATGTGTTTTATAGTCAAGCAGGTCAATTTTGCTGCCTTTAGTTCTTAAAATAACTTCCCCTTCTTCAGGGTTATAGAATCTTGTTATTGAGTTAAAAACTGTAGTTTTACCCGCTCCATTTGGGCCTATCAAACCAAAGATGCTTCCCTCTTCAACTTTAAAGCTTAAATCATCTACTGCAACTAATCCACCAAACCTTTTAGTCATATTTTTTACTTCTAATTTTTTCATCTTTAATCATCCCCGCCTGGTTTGTTAAGATTCAACCTTTTAATATAAAATGGCTGGATAAATTTATAGTCAAACCAATTATAAATACCTATAGGCATAAATCTAATAACTAATATCATAGCAAGCCCGGTTAATATAAAGTTTATATTTGTAATCTCGCCTATAAGTGGTAAATCCTGAACTAACCTGGGAACAAAAACCAGAAAGCCTGCTCCAGTAACAGAGCCTCCAATAGAAGCTAACCCACCGATTACAACCATTGCCAGCATATCTAAAGAAAGTTCTGCTCCCCAGGTTGAAGGGTGGACATATCTTTCAGCATAGGCATATAAGGAGCCTGCTATTCCAACATAAAATGCACTTAAAGCAAAGGCTATTAATTTATATTTAAATAGACTGATTCCCATTGCCTGAGCAGCATGGCCGCTATCTCTCATTGCAGAAAGTGCTCTACCAGTCTTGGAATTTATTAAATTATAAGTAAACAATATTACTATAAATAATATTATAGTCGATAGCAATAGAAAATGCCTGGAATTATTAAAAGCAAAACCAAATATTTCAGGTCTGCTGAGGCGGACTCCTGAAAACCCGTTTGTAAACCAGACCCATTCTCTAAAAACAAATTCAATAGTAACTCCAATTCCAAGTGTAGCAATAGCTAAATATAGCCTCTCTAATCTTAAAGCTACCAAGCCTAAGATAACTCCAAAGACCATTGGAATTAAACCTGATAAAATTATAGTCGGTAAAAATCCCAGACCATAGTTATTGCTAATAAAAGCAGTTAAATAAGCTCCAAATCCCATAAAAGCAGCATGTCCTAGAGAAATTTGACCTGCATAACCGAGCAATATATTGAAACCGATTGCTACAACACTAAAATATACTACTCTTATTAAAAGATTGACTGTCCTGCTTGCAAATAAACCTAATTGTAAATCAATAAAAACAATTATTACAAAAATTATTGAACCTAAAATATATTTAAAATAAGGATTATTATTGAATAATTTGAAAAACGCCATACTTACACCTTCTTTTTTGGTATTTCACCAAAGAGTCCATAGGGTTTAAAAATAAGAATTATGATTAAAAATCCATATACTATTACAGTTTGCCAGTTAGTCGATATATAGTAACCTACAAGATTATCCAATATTCCAATCATTAATCCTCCTATTACTGGTCCAACGAAAGATGTAAACCCTCCTAGTACAGCAGCAATAAAAGATTTTAGATGGATATCAGCCATCATTCCAGTATAAACATTAGTTGCAGGTGCAATCATTAGTCCTGCTATAGCTCCCATCATAGTAGCCATAATCCAGGTAAAGGCAGTCACTTTTTTGGTTGGAACCCCCATTAATTTTGCAACTTTATCGTTTTGAGCAGTTGCTCGTATTGCTACTCCAAACATCGTAAATTTTATCATGTAAAATAATACAAGCATAATTACAATAGCAAGACCTATAACAAAAAATGAATGAGGTCTTATAATCATATTTCCAAATCTAATATGACCAGTAATAGCTCTTTGCATATAATGAGAATCTGTACCGAAAATTGCTCCTGCTGATCCATTAACCATTAAAATTAGACCAAGTGTTACTATCATTTTTCCAAGTAAAGAACTATCGCTTGTTGGTCTAATAAAGATTCTTTCAATTAAAAAACCAAAAATTGCAGAAAAAATTAAAGCACCTATAAAAGCTGCAATATAAGGATATGGGAATCCGGCATTTGCACTATATACCCAGATAGTATATGTAACAAAAGTACTAAACATTGCCATCTCTCCCTGGGCAAAGTTAGTAACATCTGAGACTCTGTAAATCAAAACAACTCCTAAGGCTGCCAGAGCATAGAGACTACCAGTTTCTATGCCACCGAATACATTCTGTAAAAATATTTGCCAGTGCATAAAAGACCTCCTATCAAACATCTTTAATAGTATTATATATCATATAAGTTTCAAAGCAGTTACAAAAGAGTTACTAAAATCAATATTTTTTTAGTAACAGTTTTGTAACTGAGTCTGTTATAATAAAAATAGAGAATAATTAATCATATTATTAGGGGGAATTATTGTGAATAGAGCAAAAGTGAAAACTGGAGAAGACATTGCATATAGGGAAAGTACAGGGTCTGGAGAAAAATTAGTACTAATCCATGGTAATATGACATCTTCAAAGCACTGGGATATTTTAATGGAAAACCTTCCTGATTACTATCATTTGCTTGCTCCTGATATGAGAGGATTTGGAGAATCAAGTTATAATAATAGGTTTGATTCACTTGAAGAATTAGCAGTTGATATAATTGATTTATTAAATCAGAAAAATTTTGAAGATTATAATCTAATCGGCTGGTCAACTGGCGGTGGTGTCGCCATGGAGATAGCTGCTAAAAAGGCTGATGAGGTCAGAAAGTTAATTCTTTTAGAATCAGTGAGTACAAGAGGTTACCCTATCTTTAAAAAGGATGAGAATGGACAGCCAATACCTGGTGAATTATTAAAGACCAAGGAAGAAATCGCCAGTGATCCTGTTCAGGTATTACCAATATTAAATGCCCAGAAAAATAATGATAAAGAAACTATGCGCCAGATCTGGAATTCTTTGATTTATACTGATAATCAACCTGAAGAAGAAAAATATGAGGAATATCTTGAAGATATGATGACCCAAAGAAATTTAATCGATGTAGATTATGCACTGGCCAATTTTAATATTAGTGATCAGCATAATGGCTTACAGCCTGGAAATAATAGAGCAAAAAATATAACGGCTCCTACTTTAATACTCCAGGGAAATCAGGATAAGGTTGTTCCTATGAATATGGCCGAAGCCATCAAAGAAGATATAGGAGATAATGCAGAAATTCAAATACTTGAAAATTGCGGCCATTCTCCTTTAATAGATGATTTGGAGCAATTAGTTGATGCTATAACTAAATTTTTATAAGAGATAAAAGAGCTGCCGTTTTCCCTTTGCGGCAGCTAGTTATTTATAAGATTATTATAAATTTCTTGAATATCTTTACCTGGTTTAACAGATAATTCATCTGCAAGTACTCGCTCACACCTCTTATATGTCTTAATAGCCATTGAACGACGATTTAACTTCAAATAAGAACACATTAAATAGTAATATGCCTTTTCCCAGGCCAGGTCGACCTGTAGAACCTCATTGCAATAACTAATACAATCTTCATATTTTTCCTGTTTATAATAATAAGAGATAACTTTATCCATTGTATTTAAATATAAGTTTTTAAGTCTCTCCCGCTCATCGACTGTAAATATATAATAGTCTTCACTCTCTAA
>SLSL01000073.1 GCA_007130465.1 Halanaerobiaceae bacterium
ACTCTTCTTCTAGAGCATGAATTCCGTCATCCCTCTCTAAAAACTCAATGGAAGCAGCAAGTTCTAACATGTCTTCCTGACCATTTCCGCAACCGGTAAAGATTATTGCAAAAGAAATTATTAAAATTGATAAGATGGTAAATTTTTTACTGATATTAATCATTTAACTCCCTCCTTAGTTATTAATTTTGGTTATTAATTATTGAAATTGAACAGTCAATTTTGTCTGAATATACTTTAATGCCTGATCTAAAGATATTGCTATTATTGCAGATAGCAGGGATCCTACAAGAATTCTAGCTGGTTCAAACATTGAGATGCCAGCAAAGATCATTCTTCCTAACCCACCAGCTCCGATTAAGTCTGCTAATATAGCAGTTCCAACTGTTACAACTGTTGCGGTTTGAATTCCAGCAATTATAACTGGAAGGGCTAAAGGCAGTTCTATCTTTAAAAGTACTTTACCGGCAGGCATGCCCATCCCTTTTGCTGCTTCTATGATATCCTGATCCAGATTTCCTAAACCAGCTAATGTATTTCTAATAATTGGGAGTAATGCGTAGATTGTTAGGGCTACTACTGCAGATGTAAAACCGATACCGAGAATCGGCATGAAAATAGCTATTACAGCCAGGCTAGGTACTCCCTGAGCAATATTAAAGAAACTTATTATAGTTGGCAAATAGGGTTTAAATTTTTCTCTTGAGAGCAAAATACCAAGAGGGAGAGCTATAAGGATTGCTAGCCCCACTGATAAAAATACGAGCTGTAAATGTTCTATTATTAATGAAGGAGCATTATTAATGAGTGTATCTATTATCTCCTGAAGAGTCATATTATCTCCCTCCCTGATTTTCATCGAAAAGTAAGCCAGGTGAGACTATTTTCTTTTTTAGATATCCTATTAATAGATCTACTCCGATTGCAATTATTGAAACCATTATTGCACCTGTGATTACCATATCGTTTCTTGTTCTACTAATACCCTGTTGAATTAATTGACCTAAATTTTGCTCACCAATAAAAACTGCAAGTGTAGCTATTCCAACCATCATTACCAGGGCAACTCGTACTCCTGCAAATATAACTGGTAGGGCAAGGGGTAATTGTATCTCTTTAAGTATTTGTTTTTCTGACATACCCATACCCTTTGCAGCTTCTATTATTGATGGATCGACTTCATTTAATGCAGTGTATACATTTCTTACTATAGGGATCATTGAATATAATATTAAGCCAAAAACAGCACTTCTAGTTCTTAGACCAAAGAAAGGAATAGTTACTAGAATACCATATAGAGCAACACTTGGTATAGACATAAAGAGACTACCTATACTCAGGATTGTATTTGCTGTTTTGTCTTTATTTCTGATTGCAACTCCAACACTAACCCAGATTATTAAAGCCAGGATGATAGCTATGCCAATTAATATGAGGTGTTGAATAGTTAAATCTGCAATATGACTTGAATTATCGATAAAATATTCAATGGTATCCATTTATACCACCTCTGGTTCTTCCAGTTCAGCTTCAGCCTGATAACTATCTGCGATTCTATCCTGGATATCTTCAAGTCTAACTATACCTATTAAATTATTTTCATCTGATGTTACAGGGAGGATAGATTGATTATTCTGGATTAGCCTGGTTAGAGCGTCAATTAGGCTTGCATCAGAGCTGATAACCTGACTGAATTTTATATTGTCTTTCCAGTTCTTATCTTTGTTATTTTTGATTCTCTCTTTATTGACATAACCAACCAGTTTTTCTTCTTTATCTATAATTAGAATATAACTCTGTCTTGATTCATTAATTTTTTCTAGAACTTCTTCAGCTGAAGAATCAGTTGTTGCTGTAGGGATATTTTCTTTCATGATCTCATTCACTTTTAATAAATTTAAAACTTTCAAAGAACGGTCTGAACCGACAAAATCTTCAACGAATTCATTTTTTGGATTAAATAAGATGTTTTCTGGAGTATCATACTGGACTAGCTTTCCTTGATTGAGAATTGCGATTTTATCACCCATTTTGATAGCTTCATCGATGTCATGGGTTACAAAACAGATTGTTTTTTGAATCTTTTTTTGAAGACTGAGAAATTCATTCTGGAGTTGAGTTCTTGTTATTGGGTCAACAGCAGCAAAAGGTTCGTCCATTAACATGATTGGTGGGTCAACAGCCATAGCTCTGGCTACACCGATTCGCTGTTTCTGGCCACCAGAGAGCTGGGCCGGGTAGTTGTCTTTAGTATTTTCAGGGTCAAGTCCTATCAGGTTTAGTAACTCATCTACTCGTTGATCTATTTTAGATTGCTCCCAATCTTTAAGTTTTGGTACAGTTGCAATATTTTCTGCAACTGTCATGTGGGGGAAAAGCCCAATATCCTGGATTACATAACCAATATCCTGTCTTAATTTATTAGGATTCTGGTTAATGGCATTTTTGCCATTAATAAATAATTTTCCTGAGCTAGGCTCAATCAAACGATTTATCATTTTTAATGTTGTTGTTTTCCCACATCCAGATGGCCCAACTAAGACGCAGATTTCCCCTTTATCAATTTCTAAAGAAAGATTATCAACTGCAGGACTGGATTTACCTGGATAGGTTTTAGAAATCTTATTTAATTGGATCATTAGTGTCCACCTCCATTAATTGCCAATTAAAGATTATAACATAAGATTCTGACATATTCAAACTTATGGTATTTGTTTTGTATTGAAGGCGAAAATATGGTAGGATAAAAGATGAAAGTTAATTATTTTTCTTAACTATTGAGGGGTTGATTTTTATGAAAGCTGAAAGGAAAAATAGCATTACTAGAGGTATGATCTGGATGCTAATTATATCGACGTTATTGTTCTGGCTTCCTGTTGCAGGGCCGCTTTTAGCCGGCATTGTAGGTGGTAAAAAGGCTGGTGGAGTTGCTTCAGGTCTTATGGCAGCTATTTTGCCAGCAATTTTACTTGGGGTCTTTTTATTTTTGGTATCGTCTTTACTGACTGGGATACCTTTATTTGGAGTATTGGCTGCCGCTGGAGGCGCTGCTGCCGGATTAACACAGTCAGGGCCGATATTGGTTGGAGCTATTGTCGGTGGGCTTTTAGTTGAATAAGTTATGTTAATAAAAGTTGATAATTTAAAGAAGTCATTTGGCAAAAGAACTGCTCTGAATGGGGTTTCCTTTAAGGTGGAGGCCGGTCAGATTTATGGGTTATTAGGCCCTAACGGGGCCGGGAAAACCACTACAATCAAGATATTAACCGGTCAGAGGAGGGCAGATTCTGGTCAGGCATTACTCTTTGGCGAGAAGGTTTTTGGTAGGCAAGAAGAGTTATTAAAAAAAGTTGGAATAGTTCCTGAGGATGCTAACCTTTATGAGCGTTTAACAATTGAGCAAAACTTAACTTTCTTTAAGAGGTTGTATCAGTGTTCAGATGAGTTGATTGATTTTTATCTGGAGAAAGTTAATTTAATTGATGAGAAGAAGACTAAAGTTAAGAGTCTGTCTAAGGGGATGAAGCAGAAGGTTCTTTTAGTTAGGGCTCTTATTCATAAGCCTGAAATTTTAATTTTAGATGAGCCGACTTCTGGATTAGATCCTGCTTCTGCTGATTCACTGCATAAAATTCTTCTTGATTTGAAAGAAGATGGGATTACGATTCTTCTGACTTCTCATAATATGGAGGAAGTTGATAAGCTCTGTGATAGGGTTGGATTTTTGCATCAGGGTGAGTTGGTTGCTTCTGGCAGGCCAGTTGATTTAAAACTTAATTATAGCGATAATAGGGTTAAAGTTTTATATTATTCTAATGAAGCTGTTGAAGAAAATTTAGTTAAAAAAACTTTACAATTAGATGACCCTGAGACAGGTAAGTTTATTGCTGAGCTGATTCAGAATGGAAGAATCAAATCGATTCACTCTCTGGAGCCGACTCTGGCTGATATATTTGTTAAATTGACTGGGAGGAATCTTGCAGATGATGGCTTTTAAAAGGATACTGGCGATTTTAATTAAAGAGGCCCAGGATATTAGATCAAATTCTAATCTTTTAGTTATGTATCTGATGCCAATTTTATTTACTTATATCTGGGAGAACTTTATCCCTGACATGCCTGCTGGCTTTGGGGCGGCTTTTGGTCTGATATTTTTAGTTGTGATGGTTGGTATGTATGTTCCATCAATGTTAATAGCAGAAGAAAAAGAGAAGAATACTATTGAAGTTTTAATGCTTTCTCCGGCCAGGCCTGTAGAGATATTTGTTGGGAAAGGACTTTTAACATTTATCACTATTATTATTATTTCTCTGATTATAAATATTATGGTCGGATTGAGTTTTAATATTCAGTTGATAATTATAATTGCCACAGCTCTTACTTCTTTATTTGCGATCTTTGTCGGTATGATTGTAGGAATGATTTCTCCAAACCAGATGTCTACTGGAGTAGTTGGTCTTCCAATTTATTTATTATTATTGCTTATTCCCCAGCTTTCAGGAATAGGAATTTCAGGGGTGGATTTTATTGCTAGATTTCTGCCAACTTATTATTATTTAAATATCCTGGAGTTGACATTAATAGATCGGGTTGCAATTTCAGATTTGTATATACATTTTTCTATTATAGCTTTTAGTTCATTTGTGATTTTTGCCCTGTTATTATATATTTATCGGCAGAAAGGTCTATTGGACTAGAATTGTAAAACTTTATATTTAAATTTTCCTGCAGAACAGGTATAATATTATTGAGGTGAAAATAGATGTTTAAAAGAATTTATATACCTGTTTTAGTATTATTGGTTTTATTTGCACCCTTTCTTTTCAGTCATGAAATTGCTGCTGTTTCGTCATATGAGCAGGCAGTTGCTGAGGAAAATCTAGAGAGATTGCATGAGGAATACGACTTAACTAGAATAGAAGAAGGGGATTTTGAATGGGAGGTACTGGATAACCTTACCAGTCAGGCCAGAAGAGATGGTGTTGATTTAGAATTTAGTCTGTATTATGCAGATAATGAAGAGGTAAATGGCTTATATATTGGAGATGGGAATATAGTAATATTTTCTGGATTAGCAGATCTTTTATATGAAGAAGAACTGGCTGCATTGATAGCTCATGAGATGGGCCATGGTGTTCATGGGCATTTAGATCAGAATTTAAGGAATAATTTAGGGCTATTTGCTGGCAGGTTTTTATTAGATAGGTTATTTGGTGAAGAAGCAGCTTCGTCTCAGTTTTATCAGCGTTTTGTTGGTCTGGCAATGAATCTTATGGATAGAGGCTTTTCCAGAGAACAGGAGCGGGAAGCTGATATCTATGCTGTGGAATTATTGCATAGGACACCAGAATATAATCCGGAGGGGATGATTGGCCTTCTGGAAGTATTAAATGATTTAAGAGGGAGAAAAGATCCACAGTTACTTGAGATTTTTAATACTCATCCTTATCCTGAGAATAGGTTAGAATATACCAGAGAGAGAATCTCAGAACTTGAATCTGGAAATTAGGTTATTAACTAAGGAGGTTTTATTTATGATAGGTACATTTAATGCAGTTGGAGTATTTCAGTTAATTATAGCAGTTGTTGTATTTGGTCTGATCTGGTACTTCTTTAAGAAAAAGAGATTGATTTCAGACGGTGAAGATGATGATAAGGCAGCAAAAAGGGCTAAAGATTCTGCAATTCAAGCCTCTGTGATATTCTGGGTCTTCTTTATAGTTAATGAGATTGGCTTATTCAGTTATTTATTTGAGTTGATAAGTTAAATTTTCTGTGAAATTTTTTAGAGTATAGAGGGAATTGATATTTATTATTGAAATAAATATAACAGGAGTATAATTAATTCTAAATATAACAGGAGCATAATTAATTCAAAGAAGGAGTGTTTTTATTGAAAATAATTATAGCCGGTGGCGATAAAAGTGGGCAGAATTTAATTAAATTATTTTCTGAAAAAGCCCGCTTTAAGGTTACATTAATTGAGAGTAATGCTAAAAGATGTGAATGGATTTCTGAAGGCTATCCAGATGTTAATATTGTCTGGGGAGATGCTACTCATCCAAATGTTTTGAAATCTGCTGAAGCTGATAAAGCTGATGTTTTTATTGCCGTTATTGGTGATGATAAATCTAATATTCTGGCAGCTAAAGCAGCTAAAAAGATGGGGATCAATAAGGTTATGGTCAAAGTAACTGGATCTGAATATAGGGAGCTTGCAGAGTTGATGGAGTTTGATGATATACTTGACCCAGCTGAAGCAGTTTCAGCTGAGATTATAACTAGGTTGCAGGGGGTTGACTTTGTTAATCTGATTCAGGATCTCCATCTAGATGTTGAGTTTACTAAAATTAAAGTTCAGGATTTAAATGGAGCTGAAGGCAAAGAATTATGTGACTTTCCTGGCTTATTTGATGATCTAGCTTATCCTATGTTTGTGGTCCGAAATGACAAGTATTTAATGCCAAATGAGGTAGATTGTTTAAAAATGTCTGATACAGTTATTTATATTATAAAAAAGAAGCAGAAAAATAAAGGTGGAGGGCTTTTAGGTTTAAGATAATAATTATAAAGGCAGGGCGAATCTATGAACTTTAAACTTGATAAGGTTAAAAAGGATACAAAAGAGTCCCTTCAGTATATTATAAAATGGACATTGATTGCAGTTTTAGTTGGTCTGATAGTTGGGTTTGCTGCTGTAGTATTTACAGGTGCTCTTAATCTTGGGATTAGTTTCTTAGCTGGATTATCTGATACCTGGTGGGTCTACATTATGCCGGTATTTGGGCTGTTTATGAGTGGTTGGTTAACGTCGACTTTTGCTCCAGAAGCAGCCGGTCATGGTACTGACGCAATTATTAAATCTTATAATGAAAACTGGGGCAGGGTTAATTTTATTGTTGTGCCAGTTAAATTAATTGCTTCAGTTTTTACGATTGCTTTTGGCGGCTCTGCAGGTAGAGAGGGGCCTACAGTCCAGATGGGTGGCGGTCTTGGTTATCTGATTGGGAAAAAATTAAAATTGAGTCTGGTAGATACTAGAAAGATTGTTATCTGTGGGATGGCAGCTTCCTTTGGCTCGATTTTTACGGCACCTCTTGCCGGGGGGATTTTTGGAGCTGAAGTCTTATATCGTGATGATATAGAATATAATATGCTTTTTACCAGCCTGGTATCAAGTATTACAGCTTATTTTTTATTTGCTATTGTTATGGGACAGGAAAGATTGTTTAAATTTCCGATACCATCAGAATATTCTTTTATTCCAGAAAGAGATATTCTGTTATTTGTTGGTATAGGAGTTATAGTTGGACTTATAAGTATTGTATATATTAAATCATTATATGGATATGAAGAGTTAAACGAACATATTGAATTGCCGACATATGCTCAGACTGCAATAGGTGGGGCATTGACTGGTCTTATGGCAATTATTGCTACGCCATTAATTCTAGGTACTGGCATGTCTCTAGTGGAACAGATATCTGTTCAGGGAGGGTTTTCCCTTGGCCTGTTATTTATGTTATTGATTGGCAAGATATTGGCCACATCCTTTACTATTGGTTCTGGAGGTAGCGGTGGAGTTGTAGCTCCCAGCTTAACGATTGGGGCTATAACTGGAGCAATTATAGCCAGAGTGATTAATTTTGACTTTCCTCTTGCTATTATAACTGCCAGTGCTGCCGGTGTACTAGGGAGTGCTGCCCATATTCCTCTGACGACTTCGATCTTGATTGCTGAAATATTTGGTATAGAATTAATAATACCTGGAACAATAGTCTGTTTTGCTGGCGCCTGGATTGCCAGGAGCGATACTTTATATAGAGAATCATATGTTAGTCGTTTTGAGATGGCAAAAGTATTACATCATTTTGGCGGTGAAAAATAATTTGATAGTCAGCCCTGCGTATAAATTTTAGCAGGGTTTATTTTTTTTGAAATACTTTGTGAAAAAAGTTAAGAGATACTACTTGGTAACTGTCGGGTAACCGTTGGGTCTAATCAAAAATTAATATTTATTGCTAATTTTTTTTATTTTAAATTATGGTATAATTGGTTTTAGGAGAATATAAAAAGGAGAGATATTATGCTTTTGGAAAAGCCAAGAAAAGATTTAGTGAAATATGGCAAGAAGTTAGTGGAACATAATTTGACCAAGGGTACTGGAGGGAATTTAAGTTTTTATGATGATAGTGAGGGGCTAATGGCATTAACACCTAGCGGAATCCCTTATTTTGACATGAAACCTGATGATATTGTGATAATGAATTTAGATGGTGAGGTTGTTGAAGGTGATAAAAAACCTTCAAGTGAAGAGGCGATGCATCGGTTTATTTACAAAGAGAGAGATGATATTAAAGCTCTAGTTCATGCTCATTCAATTTATTCTACTTCACTTTCATTATTGAGAGAATCTCTTCCTCCAGCTCATTATATGATAGCTTTAGCCGGTTATGATGTTCGCTGTGCTGAGTATGCTACCTATGGTACAGAAGAGCTGGCCAATAATGCTGTTAAAGCTATGGAAGGCCGCAATGCTGTGCTTCTGGCCAATCATGGCCTCCTGGCCGGTGCAGGAGACCTTCCTAATGCCTTTAATATTGCTGAAGAGATTGAGTTTGTTGCTGAAGTTTATTGGCGGGCTAAGGCGATAGGTGAACCTGTAATTTTACCAGAAGATGAGATGACTTTAATGGAGGAAAAATTTAAAAGTTATGGTCAGGTAAAAAATTAGTTAATTAATTTTCTTTATAACCAAGGTAGCAGAGAAAAGAACAGGCAAAGACTATTGCAGCCAGGTATGAAGTTCCATAGATACCTGATTTTGTTACCTGGTCTATATCTCCTATTAAAGCTCCGGCTATTGAAAAATCGGCCCCTCCGCTGACTAGAAGCAGAGGTAGTATTCCGATGGATAGCAGGAAAGCCAGTTTCAAAAAGAAGCCTTGAATCCCAAAGAATAGACCTTCAATGCTAACTTTCTTTTCAGCTTGAAGTTTTGATGCAAGCTCACTTAGCATTGCTGGCGGAAATATAAAAGCTGCCCCTGATATAGGTATGCCAAATAAGAAGAAGATAATAAAACCGGCTTCTTCAGTTAATAATCTGCCAACTCTGGTTAAAGCAAGAGATAGTATGATTAGGGCTAAAAGAAAAGCTAATAGAGGCTTTTTATATCCAATTTTATTTGCCAGTCTATTTACTGGATAAAAGGCAGCTGCTGCACTGCCAAATAGCAGAGCAGATGCTATTGTAATTGCTGTTGTGCCATAACCCATGATGTCGACAACATAATAATTTATTGACCCTCTGAGAGTATTAAATCCAAGAAAGAAAAGGGTCAGGCCGGCAAAATAGAATAGTGTTGAACGATTGTTGACTATTAGTTTTAAAGCTTTTGTTATTTTTATCGAGGCTGAGGCTGGTTTACTATATTTATTTTCATTGACTTTAACAATGGTTATTATTATTCCAATAATCATAATTGCTGAAAGCAGAATAACCATTCTTCTTATACCTATTTCTTCATTGCCCTGGCCGAAGACTACTATTAGCCAGCCAGGGAGAATCATTGCAATTGCTGTATAGAGCAGCCTAAAGACTGACTGCCAGGTTGAAAGGTTTAATCGATCAGTTTTATTCTGGGCCAGGTCAGGAATTAGGGCATTATATGGGGCGCCGACTATTGTATAGAATATAAAGAATAGAGCACCAATGATAGTCAGATAAATAAATCTCAGCTGCTGATCTATTCCAGCTGGTGGATAAAAGAATGCTACAGTGGTTATTGCCAGCGGCAAGACTCCTACAGCCAGATAAGGTA
>SLSL01000252.1 GCA_007130465.1 Halanaerobiaceae bacterium
ACTTTTTCTATAACAATATTTAGCAATTAAATATTGTAAATAATTTAAATTTATATTAATTTTATTAACTATAAAAGGCTTTATTATCGTTATTATTAATGCTGTATTAGTATTTAGCAATAATGAAAACTTTGCCTATTAATAAGGCAAAGTTTAATTAAACTTTTTATGAAGTTTACCAAAAGATATCTGCAGTTAATTGGCAGATATATGGATAGTGAGCAATAAAATTATAAAAAATTTCTCCTACAGTAATATAATAACCCCCAATCTCTCACAGCCTCTAAATTAAGCTTATTATAAAGAAGAAAAAGGGGGTAAAATAATTAGATTTTTATTTTTGATTTAATTTATTAACAATACGCTCAATATCTTCACCGGTAAAACTACCTCCAGTAAAGGTAATTAAGTTTCTTAATGGAAGGTATTCAAGAAAGTTAGGAATACCAATATCGGTTTCCTTATTATCAAAAGATATAAACTGCTGCAACCTCGGTTTGTCTGAGATTTCATCCTGCAGAATCTGCCAGGCTTCTGGGTCCTGATAAATATCACCAATCGTTGAATTCTGATGGAACTCTGGTCTTACAGTTTCTCCTGAAGTGATAGTAGCAGCTATATTAATTTCAGCATTTAGTCTGATATCACTAGAAGAACTACCAACTAAAACCTGGTAATTACCTGGTTCAATCAACCAGCCAGTAATCTCTGGCTCATAATATGCCAGGTCACTAGCAGATATTTCAAAACTTATTTCTTTTGATTGGCCAGGATTAAGGTCTATTTTGTCAAAGCCTTTCAGTTCTTTAACTGGTCGTCGAACCTGTGAATCTTCAGCAGTTATATAAAGCTGAGCTATTTCACTGCCAGCTCTAGAACCAGTATTTGTAATTGTAAAGGAGACTTCAGCTATTGTCTCACTAATATTCTGATCAAGATTATCATTAATTAAATGTTGATGGATATTCAGATTATTATAATCAAAGCTGGTATAGCTCAAGCCATGGCCAAAATGATAAGCTGGCTCAATCTCTTTCTTATCATAATAACGATAGCCAACAAATATATCCTCACCGTAAAGTACTCTATCCTTTTCTCCAGGGAAATTAAGATAAGCTGGTGTATCCTCTAATGCCGCTGGAAAAGTCTCTGCCAGTTTACCAGATGGGTTAACCTTTCCAGTAATGATATCAGCGATAGCTCTTGCTGCTGATTGTCCACCGAGATAACCTTCTAAAATAGCAGAAACTTTTTCTCGCCAGGGGATTTCAACTGGTGCACCATTAGTTAAAACTACTATAGTATTTGGTTGAACAGAGGCAATTTCATAAATCATAACTTCCTGATTTTCTGGGATGCTTAGATCATCTCGATCCTGGCCTTCTGCTTCAAATTTTTCTGGCAGACCAGCAAAAATAATAGCTATATCTGCATTAGCAGCATTATCTTTAGCTTCTTCTAATAACTGGTAATAATGCTGGGCTTTATCTAAACTAGCATCTTCCATTGACTCATCACAATCCAGGCAATAACCCTTATCATAGGTTATTTCTGTATCTTTTAAAAAATTACTTTTAAAGTGCTCAAGAAAATCATCTAATTCAGTAGGATTAACCTGAGAGCTTCCCTGGCCCTGACGGCGTAAATTCTCTGCCATCTCACCAATAACAGCGATCTTCTCTTTATTATCAAGTGGCAAAATATCTTCATTTTTCAGCAGAACCATTGATTCAGTCGCTGCCTTGTAAGCAAGTTCATTATAATTGCTAACCTGAGCTTTATCAGCAATTATACTATCATGATTTTTTGCTTTAAAGATTATTTTAAGAAGTCTCCTGACAGCTTCATTAAGAACTTCTTCCGATAGCTGGTTATTTTTAACTGCGGTAACTATTTCTTTATCTCTAATTCCATGACTTCCTGGCATTTCAAGCTCTAAACCTGCTTTTAAGCCATCAACTCTATCATTGACTGCACCCCAATCGGAGATGACGATGCCATCAAAACCCCATTCTTCTCTTAGAATTTCAGTAAGAAGTCGGGGATGTTCAGAACAGTATGTACCATTTACTCTGTTATAAGCACACATTAATGACCAGGGACTTGCCTCTTTAACTGCTATTTCAAAGGATTTTAAATAAATTTCTCTCAGAGCTCTCTCAGTGATTTCTGCACTTACTGACATCCTTCTAAACTCTTGATTATTGGCAACAAAATGTTTTAGCGAGGTACCAACCCCCTGGCTCTGAACTCCTTTTATATAAGCTGCTGCCAGTTTCCCTGAAAGATAAGGATCTTCTGAAAAATACTCAAAATTTCTTCCTCCTAATGGCGACCTTTTAATATTAGCTCCAGGACCTAATAAAATACTAACCCCCATCTCCTTAGCTTCCTGGCCTAAGGCAAAGCCTACTTCATTGAGCAGCTCAGTATTCCAGGATGCTGCTAGTCCTGAAGCTGTAGGGTAACAGGTAGCTTCATAGCTATCTTTAATACCTGGCTCATCGATATCTTCCCTAACTTTTCTAATGCCATGAGGACCATCAGTCATTAATATTTCTGGGATCCCGGCCTCTTTTATAGCTTTTGTGTTCCAGGATCCCTTACCTGAACAAAGTGAGGCTTTATCTTCAAGACTTAAATTTGATATTATTTCTTCAATTTTTTTCTTATTCATTTGTTTAAACCTCCAATTAATTTATCTTCTAAAAATTTTTATCCTCTATACTTGAATTCTTGATAAATTAATTAAATCCTTTTATTTTTTAAAGAGATAATGACTAATAAACCATTCATTACCGTCTGCATAACCAAAAAATTCTGCAGAAGCTATAAAGAATGTCCGCCAGTAATTCCACCATTTATTGCTTTTTTCTCTACCATAAGTATTTACAAATATCTTCTGAATTTCTTTTTTTCTATTATACATCATCTGAAGCCAGGCTTCTAAAGTCTTCTGATAATGTTGACCAGAAACTGCCCAGTGATTTTCTAAATCAAAGCCTTCAGCAAAATAATATAATAAATCCTGGCTTGGCATAATGCCTCCAGCAAAGAAATGACGAGTCATCCAATCTGTATCAGATTTATTCTCATAAAGAAATGGATAGGTATGATGATTAAAAATATGAATAAATAGTTTCCCACCAGGTCTCAGAGCTAAATTGATTTTATTAAAGAGTTTCTGATAATTTCTCATATGCTCAAACATCTCAACTGAGACTACCCGGTCATATTTTTCTAGCTCTGGCTTATAATTATTGATATCTGCTGAAATAAGTTCGATATTATCAAGCCCTCGATCAGCAGCCTGCTTTTTAATATACTCTATCTGACTTTCAGAATTTGAAATTGCAGTTATTTTACTTTTAGACATCCTTTCAGCCATAAATAATGTGAGGGAGCCCCAGCCAGCTCCTAATTCAAGGATATTCTGGCCATCATTGAGTTCAGCTCTTATTGCAGTTAATTTAAGCATATCTTCTTCTGCTCTTGTTAAACATTCACCAAGTTCATGTTTTGAAGCATCTTTGCTCCAGTATCCAGAACTATATTTTAAATGGTCTCCTAAGATTTTCTCAAAAAATTCTGAAGGCAACTCATAATGCTGCTCATTTGCCCTATTTGTTTTGACTGCGATTGGCTGTTCTTTTAAATCTTCAATAAAAAGTCTAAAACGATTACTTCTCTCTTCAACATCTTCTACTCTCTGCTTTCTAAGTTTAGAGCTAAGTCTGAATTTAACTGCCAGTCTTAAAAATGGGTCTGGAATCCAGCCTTTAGCCAGTATTTTATCTAGATTCATTTTGAACCCCCTATCATTATAGCCATAATTAATATCAGTATTTTAGTATAGTATAATAATTATACTTTAAATCAATGATTTTTTAAAGCTTTACTGGATAATTTTATTCCAGTTTATTAATTATCTTCTTAATAAAATCAGAAAGAGCCCTTATTTCCTTAAGAAGGAAGGGCTCTTTCTTTGCGATATCAATATAGGAGAGTTTTAACTGGATTGATTGCTTTCTGATAACTGGTATTTATCTGTGAGAATACCAGAATAAACAGTTTTATTAAAAAGAATTGCTAGACCTTTTATTGTTATGACAGATGCAAAAGCTGTGGCTCCTAATTTCCCACCTACTCCATTCAAATAAGGTGAGCTAAATATAAATATTAATGCTGCGAATATTGCTACAATGGTCATTATAAATTCATTCGATATTCTATCCTTAGATGACATTCCTGCAAAGGAAGCGCAATATGCCATAACTGCTAAAGTTGCACCATTGACTGGATAAAAAATTGGTAAAATTAAAGCTGCTATAACACCGATTAAGCCTGAACTTAAAACTGCACTTAATTTAAAGCGAACATGCATGACATATGTCAGGACTGCCCCGATTATGCTATATAAAATAAGCAAATAGACCATATTCCCCTCAGGGATACTACCCCCCATAAAGCTTTGACCTGTAAAGACGGCAGCCAGAACAGTACCTATAAAGGCAGTCATTCCTAATTTTCCACCAAAACCCTTGAAAGAATATTTACCGATTACATAAACTATCCCAGAGATTAAACCTGCTAAAAGCAGATAACGATATCCTGGAAATAAAGAATATGAAGCCATTCCAACAAATGAGCCGCAGAATGCTGGAATTTCATATTTGGGTACTATAATATAAGCTATGATGCCAATCAAACCTGAAGCAAGGACTGCAGAAATTCCAAAAATCTGGGTTAGGGCAAAGGTGGCCAGTCCACCTAATACTACTGCCAAAAAATTATTGAAATCTATAATTGAAAAATAAGAGCTTAATTTTGCCCTTTTTAAATTTAAATTAGACCAGTCTTTCTTTGTCTCATAGAAAAATCCTCCAAGAACAAGAATTAAACTAGCAGAAAGTAATAAAGAAAACTGACTGGCTAAACCTATAAAAAAAGCTGCCAGTATTATTATAGAAAAGAAATCCAGAATTAGAAAACCGGTCTTAAATAATATCAATATAATCACCTCTATAAACCAACTTTTTATAAAGTTGAGTTATTTACTTATCTTTAATTATAACAAATCATTCTCAATAAGGCAATAAAAAATCTAAAATATTTTTTAACAATAAACTTAATAAGGCCTAAAACTAAAATATAAACTGCAGCTTTAGGCCTTATTAACACATATTAAATTAATATATTTAACTCTTCCATCTTATTTTATCATTTCAGGTAGCCTAGATAGTACTCGAAAACTGCCAGAAACTACTATATTTTTGATGTCGCGGTTTGTTGCTGTTATAAGTCTAAAGTCAATTTTTTTCTTTTCGAGATTTTTATAAACTTATTCCTGTCCTGCCACCCCAAGATTTATAGCTGTTGTAATAGCCTGGAGATAGGCTTTACTGGTAACTGTTGCATCAGAAATTACATCTACATCTGTTGATTGGTTGTTTTTCACCCTGGCGAAAAGATCTTCCTGGACATTACCTCTAACAAATCTAATATCTTCAATGATATTAATTTCTTTTATCTCATTATTTTCAATAACCACTTCTACTTCATTAGTCCAGCGCCTGAATTCATGTCGGCCCCTATAACTGCCATCAGGAAGATCTTCTAAAGCTGTTTGAGGTATTGGATCTACAAGCATATTCTGACCTTCATTTAAACCCCTGGAAAGATAAAAAATTCCCCCTCCAGCAATTATTATAATTATTATTATAAGACCAGTTATTATTTTTCTGATCTTCCTGTTCATATAGCAGTCACCTCTGTTTATTAATTATCTTTCTTTATTAATTAGAGATTATCCTATTTTTAAATATCTGTCAAGACAAATTTTTAGCTGACCTCTATAGTATTAAGGCCAGCTAAATAATATAATATATTTTATTGTTAATTGCTTTTAATATTTTATCTGTTCAATTTAACCCTGCTCAGATCATGTGCTACCATTGGATGAGGGATAAAGCCCTCGGCATCAGGACCGACACCGATTAACCGTGTTGGATTAAGAATAAAAACCCAGGGAGCCTCTTCAACTATTATCTCCTGAGCCTCATAATAAACTTCTTCTCTCCGAGTCTGGTCAGCAACAGTTCTTCCTATTTCAAGCAGTTCATCTACCCTATCATTTGCATAAAATGTTCTATTTCCAGGTGAACCAAACTGACTGCTGTGGAAGAGTGGGTATAATCCATAATCAGCGTCACCAGTAATTGTACCCCAGGTTAAAACAAATAAATCATGTTCTCCCTGAGCTGTTGTGTCTAAGAAATCACCTAATGACCTTGTCTCTACTGCAACATCAATCCCTATTTGACTTAAATTGTCCTGAACAATTTCAGATGATTGATGGAAGAGCGGATCATCAGTCGTCATTAATGTTAGACTAAAACCATTTTCATAACCAGCTTCTTCTAATAATTCTCTAGCCTTATCAGGGTCAAAATCATACTGATATAGATCTGGATTATGGGCAAAAATATTTGGTGATAAAGGACCTGTTGCCTTTACTCCCTGGCCACCATAGATGAATTCAAGAATATCATCTGTATTAACAGCATAATTAATAGCCTGTCTAACTCTAATATCATCAAGAGGTTCTTTTTCAGCATTAATACCTACATATAGTGATGATAGCGATTCATAGGGACTTAATGTAATTGTTTCACTCTCTCTAAGTCTCTCTTCATCAGGAGGCGCTATACTGTAAGCTATATCAACACCACCTGTCTCTAATTCAATTGAACGGACAGTATCTTCAACAATGGGTCTGATTCTTAATGATTCAACTCCAGCATTATCGCCAAAATAATCATCAAATCTCTCTAATAGAATATAATCCCCTGTAGACCATTCACCGAATTCAAATGGACCAGTTCCCACAACTTCAAGGGTCCCGTAATCATCTCCAGCTTCTTCTACTGCTTCCTGATTAAGGATTACAGCCACTGGATGGGCCAGATGATTTAAAATTGGTGCAAATGGTTCTTCAGTTGTTAGTTGGACTGTGTATTGATCAATTATTTCAACTGATTCAATAAAATCAACTATAAATGAACCAGGTGCCGAAATGTCTGGATCTACTACCCTTTCAAGACTGAATTTAACATCCTCAGCTGTCAATTCCTGACCATTATGAAAAAGAACTCCTTCTCTAAGCTGGAATTCCCAGGTTAATTCATCGATCTGTTCCCAGTCATGGGCCAGACCTGGTACTATCTCCATTTCCTCATTAAGTTGTACTAAATTGTCATGCATCTGAGCCCAGACTTTAATTGAGGGGCCATCATTAGCTGCATGAGGGTCCAATGAAACAGGGCTTCCTTCCTGAGCTACAATTAATTCTTCAGCCATTACAGCTTCCCCAGTAAATACACTGCCTGCCAGAATTAATGTTACTGCTATGATTAGTATTAATGATATTCGTTTCACTTGCTTCTCCTCCTTTTAATAACTTATTTATAAACTTTATTAATTTAATCAACTTTATTTACATTAATACTATACCATAGTAATCAACTTTATTCAAACAGAAAACCCTGGCCAAATAAATACCTGGACCAGGGCTCTTATATAGAAATTTTGCTGATGGAAAGGCTAATATTGCAATTATTTTCTTTCTATATTAAAATCTAAATACAGGTTGATTTCAGGAGGCTAATTTATGGATTTAAAAGTTAAAGATATGACTCTAATTGCAATAACTGTAGCTCTTACTTTTGTTTTTGGCTGGTTTTTTTATATAATAGCTAATTTACTGCCAATTCCTGGTTCTAAGTTTGTTGGTGTTACAGTCTTTTCAAGTTTTATGCTTTATTTTCCTGTATATAAGTTAAAGAGACATGGAATAATTTTTGCTGTTACTGCTGTATTAGCTGGAATCATGTCATTAATTTCAATTTTAATGAGCATAGCTATAATTTCTGCTGGAATATTAACTGAGTTATTAAGCTGGCTATTTATTAGTGATTTTAAAAGCTATAAATTGAGATTGGTTACCGGTTCTTTTAGTTTATTTGGCACATTTAATTCTTTAATTATAACCTACTATTTAGCAGGAGGTTATGGATTTAAACTTACTGAATTAATAATTCCTTTTGTGATTATGATATTAATTTCATTTGCAGGTGGTTATCTTGGAGCTTATTTAGCTAATTACATTATAGAAAAATATTTATTTAAAACATTTTAATTTAAGATATGAGCAAATAATAAGTCTGGATTAATCTTTTTGGAGTTTTTTATTAACTGAATCTAGCTTCTGGTCCATTGAAGCTGCTTTATCACGCCTATCATCAATCTTTAAGCTGGTCGAAACCCTTAAAGCACCGGCATCAAAGGGTACCTGATGGAGTTTCTTTACCACTTCAAAGATCCTATTTAGTTCTCCTTCAATAATTGTTCCCATCGGTGTCAATTGATATTCAATTTCTTCTTCCTCTTTAAGCAGTTTATGACAGTCGGCTACATAATTGCTGATACTGGTATCACCTGTTCCTAGAGGCACCACAGTAACTTCTGCTATTGGCATAATTATCACCCTCCTTTTAATTTTGTTGATTAATTGTTTCCATATTAAGCCTGGCTTTTTTTAAAGTTGAGCTGAGCCAGATAACCATCACAACAAAGACCATTCCTTCTGAAATAGGAAATGCCAGCCAGAGATAATCGAGACCTGCTATTCTGCCCAGGAGATACATAATCGGGAGTAGTAGAATTATCTGTCTTGAAAAGGAGATTATTAGACTTGGAAGGCCTTTACCCAGTGCCTGAAAGGTCGTTGAGCCGATAATTGCCGGACCTATAATTGGAAAGGCGATACTTATTCTCCTTAATGCTGTTACCCCAATCCTTAAAAGCTCTGGGTCATCGTTAAAAAGTCGAATCAAGGGAACGGTAAAGATCTGAAAAATTATTAATCCTGCCGTTGTAAAGCCAAGGGCTATTAAAATTCCATATTTGATCGTCTTCATCATCCGGTCTGGCTTATTATGGCCAAAGTTGTAACCAACTATCGGCATAAAGCCCTGGGCCAGGCCAAAGACAGGCATAAAGACAAAGGACTGTAACCGGAAGTAAATCCCCAGGACTGCAATTGCCACAGTATTATACATACCAACTATTGTATTGGCTCCAAAAATCATAATACTAGCCAGAAGTTGCATGACCATAGCCGGTAAACCTACTTTATAAACATCTTTTATTATTTTAAAATCAAATTTAAAGCCGGAATATTTTATCTCAACTTCATTATGGCCTTTAAAGATTAAATAGGCGATAAATAAACCGCCGATAAATCTTGAGATTACAGTAGCATAAGCAGCTCCAGCAACCTCCAGTCTTGGGAAAAAGCCTATTCCAAAGATTAAAAAGGGATCTAAGATAATATTAAGCACTGCTCCAAGCAGAAGGGTTAGCATTGGAACGAAGGTGTTTCCTTCTCCTCTTAAAATATCACTTGCCACCACAGGAAAGAACATGGCAAAGGAGCCTAGCATTATAACTCTGATATATTCTTCTCCTAATCTTATTAGTTCTGGGTCGTCTGTAATGAATCTGAATATAGCTTCTGAGAAAAAATAACCTAGAGTTCCAATTAAAATTCCGAAAAATATAGTTGCCAGGACAACATGTGCAGCTACAATATTGGCTCTTTCTCCATTGCCTTCCCCGAGCAGTCTTGAGATTAATGAGCTGGTACCAACTCCTGTGCCGACGGCAACTGCAATTAAAACCATCTGGAT
>SLSL01000143.1 GCA_007130465.1 Halanaerobiaceae bacterium
AAAAAAATCCGGATAAGTATCAATAATTTTATAACCTTTCATATAATTTATTCCTCCTTGTCTTTTGGCGGCATTAAATTTTCCTGAGTTAAATTAATAGTCTGGGTCGGGAAAGCAAAGCTAATATTTTTCTCCTTAAAAATCGCCTTCAGTTCAAAATTTATTTCCTGCTGAATATCCATAAAAATTGCATAATCCTTATCCTGAACATAAAAAATCACTTCATAGATCAGTGAATAGTCGCCATAGGCATGAAAATGGGCCCGGTCAAACTCAGTCTTATTTTTAGTTTCAATTATTTCCTTTACAATCCCTGGAATCTCCTTTAATTGATCAAGAGGAGTATCATAGGTCACCCCAAATTTAAAATTAATTCTTCTTCGCCGCATCCTACGAAAGTTATGAATTCTAGAACTTGTTAAATCAGTATTTGAAAATACTAACTGCTCCCCTGTTAAGCTTCTTAGCCTGGTCGATTTTATTCCAATATATTCTACCACCCCTCTAAATTCTCCAATCATAATATAATCACCTATCTCAAAGGGCTTATCAATAAAGATTGTAAAATAACTAAAGATATCCTGAAAGATTGACTGGGAAGCAATACCAAGAGCAATACCACCAACACCTAAACCGGTAAGCAGACCAGATATCCTTATATTTAGGTTATCAAGTATAAAGATTACTGCAATAATCCAGGTTACAATTTTAGTAAAACTTTCGGTAATTGTCAACAACTTATCCTGGTCAGTCGTATCAGCCTGCCGGGAAAGATACTGTTTAAAGAAGTAGATAATCACAAATTGAATAAAGATTACAAACTGAAATGTTGTTGCTATTAGAACAAAAAGATAAACCCCTCGCTCAATAATATCAGGCAAGAATAATTGCTGAAAAGCTGTATAAATAATCGAAATTTTAATTAAAGCAATAAGCCTTTTATCGATCTGCAATAAAAATTTATCAAAATCTGGCCACCTAGCCGATACTTTTTCATGGATTTTACAGCTAATATATTTATTATATAAAAATATTGCTCCCCAGCCCAGAACTATTGTTAGCAAAAAGTAAAGAACTGATATCAACGAATTTTCTGAGACTATAGTACTAAATATTTCTATGAACATCTATCCACCTCCTGCAATTTTAATTACAACAACTTTTATCTGCTGGACAACTCCCTGAACAACTGGAAGTTTGAGAACCACCTACAAAGCCTACTCTATCAAAAATTTGAAATATATTATCACTTTTACATTCAGGACAGCTAATAATTTCAGCTTCTTCTTTCTGGCTAATAGTCATCTCTTTTTCAAATTTATATTCACAGTTTTTACATTTAAAAGCATAAACAGGCATTTAGCTATCACCTCACTTTTCAATTATGTATATATTATTATAACAAATTCCTGTCTTATCAACCAGTATAAAAACAAACTATCACAGCCTATACTCAGGATTCTTGATCAAAGCAAGAAATGGCAGGAAAAATAGACCTGGCTGCAACCGAGAGTTTAAAAAAGCCAGCTGGAGACAATCTAAGCTACTTATTTTAAATAATTTTCTATCTCCTCTGCTGGGGCTGGCCGTGCCAGCAAATAGCCCTGGGCTCGATCACAATCTTTATCTTTAACAAACTGCAGTTGATCTTCATTTTCAATCCCTTCAACGGTGATATTTAGTCCAATAACCTTTGATAAATCTATGATTGAACTTAATATATTCATTTCTTTCTGATTTGCCATAATATTATCGATAAAAGAACGGTCTATTTTGATATTATCTATCGGCATTTTTCTTAAATAATTCAAAGATGAATAACCGGTCCCAAAATCATCAAGGGAAACTTTTATTCCCATTTTTCTAAGTTTATCTAGCATCTTAATATTTTTATCCAAATTTTCCATAACATCACTTTCTGTGATTTCAAGTTCTAGATTATTGCAATCCATATCTTTATTTTCTGTCTGCTCGACTAAATGCTCATAAAAATTTGCATCATCAAGCTCTTTAGCTGAAATATTAATCGAAATAGAAAAATCATTATATCCTTTTTCCCGCCATTCTTTTTTCTGTCTGCAGGCCTCCTGGAGCACCCAACGTCCAATCTCTGTAATCAAGCCTGTCTCCTCTGCAAAGGGAATAAAATCAATTGGAGAAATATAGCCCTGATCTGGTTTATTCCAGCGGATTAAGGCCTCCAGTGTTATTACACTACCCTTTTCAACATCAAAAAGCGGCTGATAAAATAACTCAAATTCATCATTTATTATTGCCTGCTTTAAATCTTTTTCTAACTGAAGATAGTCTTTTATCTTCTTCTCCATAGTTTTTTCATAAAACTTATAACTATTTTTCCCCTTTTCTTTAGCATTATACATGGCTATTTCGCTATTTTTAATTAACTCAGCCCCATCATTTGCCTGGTCAGGATAATATGAAATCCCCAGACTTGCTGAAGAATAAATATAATGACCCTGTATATTTATTGAATCTTTAAAGATGTCTAAAATATTATTAATCAATTCAATATTTGATTCTATTACCTGATCTTCTTCATAAAGTATTCCAAATTCATCTCCACCTAAATGGAAAAAATGACAATCTTTTGGTAAAATTTTAATTAATTTTTCCTTTAATTTAATCAGTAACTGATCACCAAATTCATGACCATGAAAATCATTAATCTTCTTGAATTCATCAAGATCCAGCATAATATAAATAATCTTACTAGAAGAATCTGCTTTAATCATCTCTTCTATTTTTTCATGCAACATATTTTTGTTAGGAAGTCCTGTCAATTCAGCAAAATAAGCCTGCTGATATATTTTTTCTTTACCTCGGTTTAATTCATCTATCTTATCTTCTAATTCTTCTTCACTTGCCAGCAGCTCTTCATAAGTACTCTCAAGCTCACTATAATTATCATATAATTTCATTGCTAAAAGTTTATAGCTTTTAATTCTCTCTCTTAAAGTGTAAAATAGTAAATATGAAGTCACAGAAACAAAAAAGATTCCTTTATAAGTCTGAACTATAGAAATGCTATCAATATCATTAAAGATAAAAATAACCAGCTGATCCGATACCATGATCCAGAAACCTGCTATTAAAAGATAACCAAGGGCTATCTTCCAGGAATCGTATTCTGGTGAAATTTTTGAGGGATCAGGAACATCATATTTAAAATCCAATTGGCTCAGCACCTTTCTATATTGGAATTATTTCTGCAATTTCTGGTAGAACTAATTCTCTAATTTTTATACTCTGGCCAGCATTTCTGGCACCTAATTCAAGATGAGACAGGGCAATTCCACAGTCAAGATATGGTGAAACTCCACCTTTGCCTTCTTCTGTACTGGAATAAAGAATCAACTTATTATTTTCTACTTTAAACCGCCAGGGCTGCCGGTTTACTGCTGATGGAGCCTGTCTGGCAGCTTTAATAGATAATTTTATCCATTCTGGCCAGTCCTCATCAAAGTCAGGATAACAGAGCTTAGAGAAACTTTTTCTTTTAGCACTGCCAGTTACTTTTTTTATTAATTTTTCTGAGATAGTCTTTTTGTCCTTTGCCTTACCTAGAGAAACAACCGACATAATTTCATGGTTTGGAGGCAATTCTAACTCTCTTTCTATTTTTTCAGCATCATAAAAACCTCCTATCCAGCAGGTGTCAATATCCATTGAGGTTGCTTTTAAAACAAACAGCTCCCCTGCATAACCGGCCTGGACCTGATAATTTTTATCTGCCTGGTCTGCCAGAATAACAGCATAACTCCAGGCTCCTGAGATAAGACCATAAAAGCCGAATATATTTTTAATTATTCGCTCAAAACCTTCAGGCCTTATTATAATTTTTACTGAAGGAGCTTCCTGTTCTATTAATTTAACTGTTTCTCTAAGAGTTTCAATCTGAGACTGGCCAATCGGTTTAGACTTATATTTTCTCCTTGATTGCCTGGTCTCTATTGCTTTATATAACTCTTTAATATTATTTAAAGGTAGTTTCATTTTATCAAATCCTTAAAATTAAAGTATTTTTCTATGCATTCTTAATTATTATTTCTCACTAAACTTTAATATTCCTGCATAAATAAAAAATTCGGAGGTTTTTTTATGCCATTTCAGATAATATTCGAACAGATACTTGCTTTATTCTTAATTCTTTTCTTTGGTTATTTCTTAAGATCCAGAGAAGTTATAACCAGAAAAGGCCAGCAGTTTCTTTTTGATCTCTTAATCGATTACATATTACCCTTTTTAATAATTTCTGCAATGACAGTAGAGATTAGCCCTGAATTAGTTGAAAATACAAAAATAATATTTATCTCCTGGTTTTTTGTTTATTTATTATTAATAATTTCAGCCAATATCTTTAAAAGATTTATTAAGGCCGATGATAGAGAAAGAAGAACTTTTGAATTTCTTGTTATTTTTTCAAATGTCGGTTATATGGGGTTGCCAATTATTGGAGCAGTATATTCTGAAACTGGCCTCTTTTATGGTTCTCTGGGAATGATACCTTTTAATATTGTAATCTGGACCTATGGAATTTATTTATTATCGTCTGGAAAGAAGGAGATTTCCGACCGCTTGCAGAATATAATAAATAACGGTGTAATAGCACTGGGAATTGGTTTTATTTTATTTCTTACAGGTCTAAATTTGCCTGGGCCTATTTCTGAGGCTGTTGAGATGATTGGAGATATGACTTTCCCATTATCAATGTTGATTATTGGTAGTTCTTTATATGGAATTAATATCAAAAGAGTAATTATTAAACCGAAACTGGTATTTCTAAGCCTATTGAGATTACTATTTATCCCAGTCTTTTTATTGCTGGCACTAAGTTTTTTACCGATACCAGAAATACTGGTTGGAGTTATTGTCATTCAGGCTGCAATGCCGATCGCCGCTAATAGTGTGATCTTTGCCGCCAGATATCAGGGAGATTATCAGATGGCATCTGAAGCTGTATTTATTACAACCCTTTTCGGTATAATTAGTATTCCAGTTATCATCTGGTTGATAAATTTTATTTGACATTTAGGAAGTTTTATTTTATAATGTACAATTGTGCTGGGTAACAGCATTAAGGAGGAATTTATAATGAGTCAAAAAGAAGAAACCCAATCTAATGATAAAGTTGAAGAGAATGGTGAAAATGAAGAAAAAGAATATGATCTTTCTATTCCTGCTGGTGCAGGTATCGACGATCCGGTCCGTGTTTATCTAAAAGAGATGGGGAAAGTTGATCTCCTTACAAAAGAAGAAGAAGTTGAGCTGGCTCAGCGCATTGAAGCAGGCGATGATCAGGCCAGACAGGAGTTAACTGAAGCAAATCTAAGGCTTGTTGTTAGTATTGCAAAAAAATATGTTGGACAAGGCATGTCTTTCCTGGACCTAATTCAGGAAGGTAATAAAGGTCTAATGAAAGCTGTAGAGAAATTCGATTATACTAAAGGTTATAAATTCAGCACCTATGCAACCTGGTGGATCAGACAGTCTATTACCAGATCACTTGCTGACCAGGCCAGAACTATCAGAATACCTGTTCATATGGTCGAGACTATGAATAAATTAAAGCGGGTTGAAAAACGCCTGAATAAAGAACTGGATAGAGAACCAACTCCAGAAGAAATCGGCGAAGAAATGGACATGGATCCTGAAAAAGTACTTGAGGTTAAGAAACTGACTATGAACCAGCAGCCTGCTTCCCTGGATACACCTATTGGGGAAGAAAATGACAGTCAGTTAAAAGACTTTATTGAAGACCAGGATTCCCCTTCACCAGATCTCCTTGCTTCTTCAGAACTATTAAAGGATCAACTAGACAATGTGCTTGATACTTTAACAGACAGGGAAAAGCGAGTTATCGAGCTAAGATATGGTCTTGAAGACGGTAGACAGAGAACTCTTGAAGAAGTAGGCACTGAATTTGGAGTAACTAGAGAGCGAATCAGACAGATTCAGGCCAAAGCCTTAAGAAAGCTGAGACATCCTACCAGAAGCAAGGAATTAAAAGGTTATTTAAAACGCTAAATAAATCTAATAAGTAAACTTAATGGCAGCCAATCGGCTGCCATTTTTCTATTTAGTCATCTTTATTAAATTCAACATATTCAAGCCGGCTTTCTAAAAATCTTGCCAGAGTATAAATTACATCTGAAAGCCGATTGACATATTTCTTAATCTCTTCTCTAATCTCGGCCTCTCTGCCTAGAGTCACAATTCTTCTTTCTGCCCGTCGACAGATTGTTCTGGCCTGATGGAGTGAGGCAGAAGCCCGGTTGCTGCCAGGAATAATGAAGCTGGATTTTTCCTCCTCATTCATTCTGGCTAAATATTTATCGATTATATCTTCTAGTTCTTCAATCTCAGGTGTATCTATCTTTTCAGGAAAAGTAGTCCCATCAGATGTGGCTAACTCGCCGGCAACATCAAAGAGCTGACGCTGAATCTTAAATACAGTCTTACTAATCTCTCCATCTGAAATAAATGTTCTGGCCAGTCCCAGAGTTGAATTTAACTCATCAATAGTACCATAACTTTCAACTCTAATTGAATCTTTGGCTACCCTGGTATTATCATAGAGACTAGTTTCACCTTTATCACCGGTTTTTGTATATATCTCCATAAAAATCCCTCCCCTGCTTCAATTTTTTAAAGTATAACATAGTTATATAATATTATCCAGTAAGTTAATTACTAATTAATTCAAAAAATTAAATAGCCCTATTCTTAACTATGCCCCTTAACAGCCGGCCAAGGATATCTGAGCCAGTAATAACTTTTTTCTGATCAGACCAGAGCAAGATTATATCCTCATCTACCACATCATCCTGGCTATGTTCAGGATTTACTTTTAATTTAGGAATCACCTGATCCAATGATTTGGTTTCATCTCTTACTATAATTGGCCGATGACAGTGACGATAGGGATTAAACCTTTGATTATGAAATAAGGCCTCTCTAATGAATTCATCTGAATTTAAAGCCATTATCGGTTCTTGCTTCTGATCCACCAGAATAACCCATTTAGTATCTGGTAATTCTACTTTCTTTAAGAATGGATCATTAATATCAGGTATTATCTCAGGAAATACAGGCTTCCCATTCTTAAACTGTATCTCGATTATACTTTTAGGATCTATTGGCTCACCTTCTTTTTCGATTGGCAGATCATCTAATGCCAGAAAATTAAGAGCACCTTTGCCTTCCATTTCCTGGATCTCGGTATCAGATGAACGCATATGGATCTTCACCAATTCTCTCAAATCCTTTTCCCGATAATAGGTTATGGCCTCTTTCCCAAGCCAGCGGTCCAATAATAATGCTGTTGGTTTAGCCACAGGAAAAAGTATAAACTGATAAAATTTTAAAACCGGAGAAAGCTTAGCCGCCATTTTAATAGCATTCCTTGAAAAATAGGCCTGAGGAATAATCTCACCAACAATAGTTATAACGACTGTAGAGAATAAAAAGGCCAAAACCCCGGCCAGTACAGATCCTGAAAGGAGTGATAGGAGAACATTAACTGCCACATTGCCCCATAAAATAGTGACAAGTAAAAAATTGGCATCGTCTCTTAATTTCAAAATATTTTTTGCTTTTTCATTATCTTTTTCCACTTCCAGTTCCAGCTTTAACTTGCTTATATTGAAAAAAGCCAGATTAAGGCCTGATAACATTCCTGATTGAGTGAGGCAGACAAAGATACCTATCCAAATTATAACTTCCATTAAAAACCTCCTCTACTTATATCTATTTGCAAATTCCTCTTTGATTTCTTTGAGTAGCTCAGGTTTTTTAATAATATCAACTGCTGTTAATACTAGAGCACCAATTGCTTTCTTCATTTCCTGATAGGCATATTCAGATTTAGTAGCATCCCTAAACTCTCTGGAATGGCCTGTTAATTCATTTTCAGATATAGCAAAATAAGGCTGAATAGTCGGGCAGACATGACTGACATCTCCAGCATCTGTAGAACCAGTTGCCTCGTCATTATCATAGACCTCTTTAACTCCCAGTTTCTTTATATTACTTATATAAGTCTCAGATAATTTCTGATTTGTTATCAGATTTAAACAGGGGGTTTCATAATAACTGTTCTCTAATTCTGTGCCAGCAGCAAGGGACGCCCCTTTAGCAGAATTAATTAATTTCTCTTCCAGTTGATTTAAATATGATTTAGTCTCTGCTCTTATATAAAAATTAGCCGCTGCCAGATCTGGAACTATATTGGCAGCCTCACCTCCATTTGATATAATCCCATGAATTCTGGCATCTTTACGGAGATGTTCTCTCATTGCATTGATATTATTAAAGGTATTAATTGCTGCATCCAGGGCATTAATGCCTTCTTCAGGGCTTGCTGAGGCATGGGAGGTCTTACCCCTATAAGTAAATTTAATCGCCTTTAAAGCCAGTGATTTGCCACTTTTAAAGTGATCTGATGATGGATGGACCAGCATTGCAGCATCTACATCAGCAAAGGCGTTCTGATTGGCCATCTCTACCTTACCTGCATATGATTCTTCAGCAGGTGTACCAAAAACTATAACTTTACCTCCAATATCATCTATTAATTCTTTTAATACTATGCCTGCACCGGTGCTAACTGTCCCTAAAATATTATGACCACAGCCATGGCCAATGCCTGGTAAAGCATCATATTCAGCTAAATAAGCTATAGTCGGCCCTAACTTACCAGAATCATATTCTGCTTTAAAGGCAGTCTCCATATTAAGATATGGCCTCTCTATCTCAAAGTCATAGCTCCCTAAAAGATCTGTATGGGCTTCACTGGCTTTAAATTCCTGGTTGCCTAATTCAGGATTATTTAAGATATATTCGTTCAAAGCAGTCAATTCTTTCTCGATATTATTTATCTTCTCTTTTATAATATTAAGTTCCATGATATCACTCCATTATTAATTTTATTATTGCTATCTGCTATTGAATTCTATATGATTAAGATAAATCCTTTAATTATTTAATAATAATGTTTCTAAACTTACAATTATTATTATATAATTATGTTATAATTTAAAATATGGAGGTGGAGTTAATTGAAAAAATGGAAATTGAAATTAGCTAGTTTTTTAATTGTTTTGACTTTGGTTTTTACTATGGGCACGACTGTACAGACTGCAACTCTAGAAGACCTACCTTTACATCTGCTGGAAACTCCAACAGAATTAAGTCAGTTAATAGACAGTTTTTCCAAACTTGAATTTACAATGGTTATGGATGAAACCGGAACAATTAATGAACATTCAATTGAATATGAGTTTTTAGGAGTAGAAGTCGTAAATAATGTTGATGCTGATAAAGGAAGAATTATTCCAAGAGGAGAAATGGAAGAAGCTCAAATGAATTTCTGGATGGCTGATGGAGAAATCGTTAAACTTGAAATGGGCGGACAGGAAATTCCTGCTGAAATGGCCGGTATGTTTGCCAACGAGATGCTCGAATTTGTCTTTCTTCCCTTCTCATTCTTTAATCAGGCCGACATGGATGAACTTGAAGATGAAAATATAAAGAATATAGAAATTTATACTGATACTATTGGCGAGCTTGAACTAGAAATATATGAAATAGAGTTAACTAATATAGATGATTTCG
>SLSL01000121.1 GCA_007130465.1 Halanaerobiaceae bacterium
GGCCTGAATATCCTGGCCCTCGGCTTTACAACCTGGATGATGCAGATGATCTGGGGTACCAGAGGCGCTTCACCATCAGTTGCCTCAGTCCCATCAATAGTTATTTATTTTCTCGAAGATATACCTATAATCGGCAGGCTCTTAGGCGTTCAATCGCCATTTGTCTATATGATGCTTGTAATGATCATAGCCGGCTGGGTTCTAATGTTTAAAACTCCCCTTGGCTTAAGAATCAGATTCACCGGCGAACATCCAGAAGCAGCCGACAGTCAGGGGATCAATGTAAGGAAAATAAAATATTTTAGCCTGCTGCTCAGCGGATTCTTCTGTGGTATCGGCGGAGCCTATCTCTCTCTGGGCCATCTCAGTCAGTTTAGCCGGAATATGACAGCAGGCAGAGGTTATATGGCCCTGGCTGCTAATATCTTCGGCCAGTGGAATCCTCTAGGTGGCCTGGCTGCCAGCCTCTTATTCGGCTTCACAGATGCCATGCAGATGCGACTTCAGGGTATCGATATCGGCCTGGCCAATGATCTAATCCAGATGTTGCCCTATGTCCTAACAATAGCAGTCCTGGCTGGGGCAGTAATCAAATCCCGGCCACCAGCAGCCCTGGGCAACCATTATGAATCTGGTGAATAATTTTATAGGGAGGTGATAGCAAAATATCAGAAACCATCAATCTCTTCATGTCGTATCTACCAGCTCTTAAAAGCTTAAAAAAGGGGTTGAATTAAAATGTTAAAAAAACTTTCAATGTCATTACTGGCCGTTATACTTGCAGTATTTCTATTGGCATCAGTCAGTCTTCAGGCATACGATCAATTTGAGTCCCAGGCCCTGGCCACCTATTTTACAAGAATTGGAGTTATTACCGAAGCTCATCACCTGGATACAGCAGTTGACTGGGATCTCTTTGAGACACTTTTTGTTAGTTCTCTTCCAGGACATCAGATAGCTGAAGATCTAACCTGGGATGACGCTTTAGATTATCCTCAGATTGCAGCTCAGCTAATTAAAGCTGTCAACCAGGAGGAATTTGTCTACACCTACCATGATTTAGATTCTAAATCAGATCAATTTATAGCTGCTGCTGAAATAATCGGATTTGATCTCTACCCAGATGTCACTGCAGATCCTGAACTGGAAATAGTTCTTAGAATGTTGCTTAAAGCCAGGGTAGATACAAACATTTACACCCCATATCTTGGCCATATCAGTGATCAGGATATCTATCGTTTAAGCAGAATAAAACGGGAAACTATCAGCCAACCTGAATTTGTTGAAGCAGTCTCAGAACTATTTGAGCTAGGGGTTAAAGCAATCAGCAATATCCCTGGTGGAACCTTTACCGGCTACAATATTAAAAACTACAACGAAAATCCAATCTTTAATCCAGAGTTAAAGATGCGCTATGATCATGGCAGCATGGGTCACTTACTTCAAATGGCCTCTCTCTTAAGAAGAGAAGACTTTGATGTTCGCTGGGATGTAAAAGGCAGGATATCTTCATATGTCCATCATGTTGACCAGTGGGGAGAGCCTGATCCTGATTCAGTTTTAGCCGAAATAGATGAAACCAGAGTAGTCGTCGGGTCAGCTTCCTATGATATTCTTTTAGAATTTGCCAGCCATGATGAATTAGCAGAATTTAAAACTATGATCGATGAATTTGCCAGACGAAAAGAAGAGGATACTTTTGGTCTGATAGCCTCGCCTTATTATGCACCTGTCTTTGGCTCAATTACAGAACTTCCAGGTTATGAAGAAGTAATCGGATTAAGGGTCAACCATGGCCATTATTATCTCCAGTCTTATGTTTTGGTAGACTACGCCGATCAGGTTATTGCTGAAATGGAAGGATTCATAGCAGAGATGCCAGGTGAGTTCACAATTGAAACAGCAACCTATTACGTCAATCCAGAATTTGTCAACTATTTAATTAATAACCTAACAGATTAAGTATATTAACTAAAAAATTTCTAATAAGCTTAAACCTGCCCTGATTTATAATCAAATCAGGGCTTTATTAATTCATAAACATCTTTTGCAGGTATTTTTAAAAATACCTCGAATTAATCAGTAGTGGAATTAATTAAATAAGCAAATAACCAGGGAGGCCTTTAAACAATGGAAAATCTCAAAGAGAAGATTATCGAGCTACTTAAAAGCACCAATCGGAATGGAATAGGTAATTTAATAAAATATTTAGAGGAAAATAAATATTTCAGAAAACCGGCCAGTATCAATCACCATTCTAATTTCGAAGGCGGGCTGGCCCACCATTCCTACAAAGTCTATCAGAGTTATAAAAAACTCAATCAAGAAAACGAAACAAATATTCCTGAAGATAGCCTAATCATCACAGCCTTTCTCCATGATATCTGTAAATTAGATGATTATATCGAAGGCCCTGGCCAGCAGCCCTCAAGCAAACAATTGGAATACCTGAAATCATTGCTTTCCAGGCATAGTAAAACACTCTCGAATGACCTGGACCAACTTGGCAGAACCCAGGTCAGCGACCTGATCGGCTGGCTTAAAGATAATCCGAACCAGCCAGAACCAGAATTTGAAAAGACTTGGGATTATAATCCCAGCAAAGATATACCCTTAAACCATGCTGAAAAATCAATATATATAGCTGGCCGCTTTATCAAATTAGAAATGAGAGAAATCCTGGCAATCCGTTACCACATGGGAAGCTGGGATGAAAGCCTAAATTACAAAGATTATAATAAAGCCAATCAACTCTATCCAGATGTCAAGTTGATAGCAATCGCCGATGAACTGGCCACCTTCCAGGAAAACTGGGTTGAAAGCCAAAACCAATAAATATATAGAATAGGATTCATCTAAAAAGAGAGCCTGTTCAAACAGGCTCTTTAAATACGCTAAATGTATAAATATACAAATAGTCCATAACTCTCCTACATACCCGACAGTTACCCGACGGTATCTCTTTAAATATTTCACAAAGTCGATTTTGTATAATATTCATTAATTATGCATATAATATACATAAACATATATAAAATAATCATTTATAAAGTAAATAAATCGACAAATTTTGAAGGAGTTTTTGCAGTTATCTATAATAATTAAATAACAGATATATTTTAGAAATATTGTTTTAGCGAAATCAAAGGAGAGTAAATAATGTTTAAGATTACAGAAGAATTATTAAATAACTTAGAAGAAACCATTATTTATATTGACCAGGATTTGAAATTAATCTGGTCCAATAAAAGTTCAAATGAAGAGTTAACTAATAACTACTGCTATCAGCGCTGGGGATTAGATCAGGCCTGTAAAGATTGCCCGGTAACTGAAGCTATCGAAAAGAAAAAGGTAATCCAGCGAATCATGGTCAAACCAAACGGCCATAAATTCTTAGTTAAAGCTATCCCAGATATAAATGAAGCAGGAGAAGTTAATGGATTTTACGAATTATCATTAAATATAACAGAGTTAAAAGAAAAAGAAGAAGAACTTGATTATATCAGGCATAACGATCCTCTAACTGGTGTCTTTAACTTTACCTATTTTAAAGAAATCATGAAAGATTTTGATGAAAAGCAGAAAAATCCAGTAGGAATAATGATCGTAGATATTAAAAGATTAAATTCTATTAACTCAGAATTTGGCTATGACACAGGCGATAAAATAATTACCAATATCTCAGCAATACTTATCAAGTCGGCGCCAGCCAATGCAGTTATATCCAGAACCGATGGCGGAGAATTTATAATCCTAATGCCAGAGGCAGGCCAGGATGCCATAGATTCAACCCTTGATAATATCCAGTGGTACCTCAATAATTCTAAAGATAAAGATATCATATCAGTCAAAATAGGCAGCACAGTCAAAAAAGATCCAGAAAAGCCGATCGTTGAATTAATTGCCAGAGCCGATAATCAGAGCCAGATTTTAAAGCCTGGAAATAATTAGATATAGGAGCAGAGAACTAATAAGTGAAATAATTAATTTAAAAAAAGGACTTTCTTCTTTCATCAAGAATATATTATTTAGAAAGATGAAAAATCTATAACCCTAACAAGGAGGGTGAAGATGACCTTTCAAACTTTTAAGACTCCTATTGAATCAATCGCTTTATGTGATTTAACTGATGAAGAAATAGTAGATAGATTCATCGAAGAAGAAAAGAAGGCTGGACATCCTGATAATTCTTTATTGGCAGAAGTATTAAGAAGGAAAATCCACAATAGTGTATTAGAAAAGAAGAAGGTTTTAAATAAAAAAGAATAATAGCTAACCTCAAAAATTAATAAATATAATAAACAGAAATAAGTACTTTGCCACCGAAATCGGTGGCTTTTTCTTTTTAGTATAAAATTTAAAGGAGTTTTTAATTTTTTATTTAAGTATAAATATAACGATCATAAAAAATGGAGGATAAAAAATGTCTAATCAATTCAAACATCAGAGCTTAAGCGAAAAAGTAGCAGAATATTTAAAAAGAGAGATATTCCTTGAAAATTATCAGGGAGGCGACCGTATCCTGGAGACAAAGATCGCAGAAGAACTCAATGTTAGTAGGGCACCTGTCAGAGAAGCTATTCAAGAACTTGAAAGCGCTGGTCTGGTCGAAACAATCCCTAGAAAAGGAAGTTTTGTTATCTCGTTTGAAGAAAGTGATATCAGAGAAATCTTTGAAATAAGAGTAATCCTTGAAGGTAGAATGATGGAAATTATCATTCATAACGATCTTTTAGATGAGGAAGATTTCAAACACCTGGAGCGTCTCATTGAAGAAATGTTATTAATAGTAAATAAAGATATACCTAAAAATGAAAAAGTAGTCGAACTTAATAATAAAGATATATCCTTCCATAAATATCTTTGGGAGAAAACTGATCGCAAATTCACTCAAAGAATTTTAAAAATTATTTATAACCAGCTGAAACTGGCCATGATAATAGATTCCCGTAAAGAAAATAATCTTGAAGAATCAGTTAAAGAACATTATAAAATCATCAAAAATTTAAGAGAAAAAAATCTTAAAGAGATCCGTCAATCGTTGATAGACCATATAGTCTCCTATAATGAAAGCCTGATGAGTCAGAAAACGATATATCCAAATATTTAATTCTCGATTTAAGACATAAAATATCCTGACTTATATTCTTAGTTGAAATATTTTATTTAAAATAGGAAACTGTTAATTATAAGTTGAAATTAATATTTAGATGAAGTATTATTAAATTAAAGATAAAATTATAATTTTAACAAAAAAAGTATTATTACCTTCTCTGTCTAATAACAGCCTATGAAATGAGGGGTTTAAATGTTATCAAACAAAGTAGTTCTTGCCACCGACTATTCTGAAATAGCCCAAAAATTAATAAACTGTCTCGATGAGCTTAAAATCTTAGGTATAGACGAGGTAATTTTAATCCATGTACTTGATATTCAACCTTCAAAACTGTTAAATTTAGATAAAATTAAAGAATCCAACTACAAAAGATTGGAATTAGTAAAAGAACAGATTGAAGCTAAGAACTTTAGGGTAAAGATAAAAGTTCCAATCGGTTCTCCAGCCCCAGAAATTGATAGGGTAGCCTGCGATGAAAATGCAGACCTAATCCTCATGGCTTCCCATGGCAAGGGCTATATTAAAAGATTATTTCTTGGCAGCACAACTTATAACCTGATTAGACAGACTAAAAAGTCTATTCTCATTGAAAAATATGAAAATATTGAAGATGAAACAAAGATCGCCTGCTCCCGCAAGTTCACAAGGATTCTTATTCCAATTGATTTCTCTGAAAGGTCAATGTCAGCAGTGAAATTGGTAAAAGAATTAAAAAATAAAGCTGAAGAAATAATACTCCTTAATGTCATTGAAAGCAAGCGTTCTTTTGCTACAATAGATGAAGCCAGGTTAGACGCAGAGAAAAAACTTAATAATATAGCAGAAGAAATAAAAGGAAGCAATATAACAGAGAAAGCTACAGTAAAAATCAAAGAAGGGTCAGCATCAGAAAATATTATTAATTTAGCAGCAGCTGAAAATATTGGTCTAATAATAATGTCCAAAAAAGGCGAAGGAAATCTTAAACATTTATTTATTGGGAGCACATCTGAAAGAGTAACAAAAGAATCACCATCTCCAGTTCTATTAGTTTCCAGCAAATAATTAAATGGAGGGATTACAATGCTGCAAAAAGTTCTACTCAAAAAGCTCTTTGGCCAGATTGAAGGTTACAACTTTGGAGTAACTTACTGGGATAACAGTCAGGATATTTTTGGTGATACGGCTGGAAGCCATGACCTGGATTTTGAAATTATCTTTAACAATAAGCTGGATCTTAATAAAATTAAAGAAAGCCCACAATTAAGACTCGGTGAAGCCTATATGGATGGGGAGATTGACATTAAAGGCGATCTCCGAGATGTCCTTGTGGCAGGAGCAAAAAATATTTCCAAATTTGAAGATCAGGGTTCGGCTAAAGATTATAATGGTTTTATGCGTCGGCAGAGAGAGCTCTCTAAACATGAACAGGAAGATGGTGTCAGGTACCATTATGATCTAGGTAATGACTTCTTCCAGCTCTGGCAGGATGAGACCATGACCTATTCCTGCGCTTATTTTAAGACCAGGGAAGACAGCTTAAAGGATGCCCAGATCCAGAAAATTGATCATATCTTAAACAAACTCAACCTCTCGCCAGGTGAAACACTCCTTGATATAGGCTGTGGCTGGGGCGAGTTGGCTATTAGAGCAGCTGAAAAATATAATGCAGATGTATTAGGTATAACTATAAGCTCGGAACAGGTAAAAGGGGCAGAAGAGAAAAAACAGGCCAGAAACTTAAAAGGCAAAGTCGAATTCAAAAAGCTGGATTATAGAGACCTGGCAAAAGAAGATATGACCTTTGATAAAGTTGTTAGTGTCGGGATGTTTGAGCATGTCGGCAAAGAGCATATTCCTGAATATTTTAGAACAGTCAACAAACTCTTAAAAGATGGAGGTCTCTCACTGCTTCACACCATAACTCATCAGAAGGAAGACCCGACCCACCCCTGGCTGGAAAAGTATATCTTTCCCTGGGGTTATATACCATCATATAGAGAGGTAGTCTGGGAGCTGCCAGACCATTCATTTAATCTGATTGACGCAGAAAATATCCGCCGTCATTACGCATTAACGGCAGAACGCTGGGCTGATAATTTTGCCGCTAATAGAGATAAAGTCGTTGATAAATTCGATGAAAAGTTTGCCAGAATGTGGGAGTTATTTTTATCCGGGGTAGTAGCAACATTTCGGTATCTCAACACCTCAGTCCATCAATTCCTTTTCGTCAAAGGCTACAACAATGACAGACCACTAACCCGGGATTACATGTATAAATAAATTATTTTAGTTTTAACTGGGAGGAATACTATTGAGTTATCAAATCAAAGAGTTAAAACCAGAACTTGCAGAAGATTTTCTGGATTTTATGGGGAATACAGATTTTAGTTCAGAATCTCACTGGAACCACTGTTATTGTCGTTTTTATCATTCAGATACTTCCTGGGAAGATTGGAGAGAAAGAAGTAGTGAAGAAAATCGTCAGGAAGCTTATAATGCCATCAAATCAGGTCAGATGAAGGGGTATCTATTATATGATGGAGAAAAACCAATTGGCTGGTGTAATGCCAATGATTTAAAAGAGTTTAAGCGGATTAAAAAAGAAGCAGAAGACAGATTAGATCTATCTAAGAAGATAGGCTCTATAATTTGTTTTGTAATACATCCTGATTATAGAAAACAGGGTTTATCTAAGAAGTTAATGAGGCGAGCAGTTTCAGATTTTCAAGCTATGGATTATGACTTGATCATGGCACTTCCTGTAGAATTTGATAAACCAGAGATGCGCTATAGAGGAACTGTATCAATGTATCAGGAAGTTGGTTTTCAAGAAATTGCCAGAGAAGATAAACTCTCAGTTATGCTCTATGAAATTTAAATCTCAAAATAAATTTGTTGACTATGAAGGCAGCCTGATATAACTAGGCTGCTAAAATTATTTATATAGTCAAATACCTTGCAGGTTTGGGATTTAAACCACAATATTCAGTTAAATTTTTATGTCGAATATCCTTGACTTTTAGACTTTAATGTAATAAGATTTAATATATTATACCTGCTTAGTCAGGTAAAAAAAAGTAGAGAGTATAGAGGAGGAGTAACATTGAAAAAGTTTATTGGTTTAACAGTTGTCATGTCATTAGTTTTTGTACTTATCTTTAGTATCGGGGTTTCTGCAGAAAAATACGGGGGACAGATCATTATCGGTTCAATCGCAGATGCTTCTTTACTAAATCCAGTAATTGAAGGAGATTCAGCATCCTATGATATTAATTATTGGGTTTTCGACAGTCTTATTCGTCTTGATGAAAACCTTCAGCCCCAGCCAGTACTGGCTGAAGACTGGGAGGTTTCAGAAGATGGAACAACCCTTACATTTAATCTGAAAGAAGGGGTACTATTCCATGATGGCGTAGAATTTACCGCCGAAGATGTCAAATTTACTATCATGTCAATCATGGATTACAAATCAAATACCCTAAAACGTCCATATTATGATAGTCTATTAGGTGCCGATGAATATTTAGCCAGAATCAGTGAGCTAGATTCACAGCGAGCAGATGAAGAGATCTCCAGTGAGGAATTCACCGAAGCAGCAGATGCAGCTTTTGCTGAATTTCAGGAAGCTGGCGGTATAGTCATCAACAATCCTTATCAGATAGAATTCAATCTAGCTGAACCATTTGCACCATTTATTACTGTCGGTCTCGATCTCGGTATTGTTCCCAAGCACCTTTTAGAAGGGGTAAATATCAACGAAACAGATTTCAACTCCAATCCAGTTGGAACAGGCCCATTCCAGTTTGTTGAATGGAACCGTGATGACCGGATAGTTCTGGAAGCCTTTGATGATTACCATGAAGGCAGGCCATATCTTGACCGGGTAATTTACAGGATTATCCCTGATCAATCTGTCCAGGTTACTGAAGTAAGAACAGGTGGAATTAACTTTATGAGTCAGCCACCTCCAGAGATGGTCCCTGCTTTAGAAGCAGAACCAAATCTTCAGGTTTTCCAGACAGATACTGTAGCCTACACTTATATGGGCTTCCAGTTATCTGAACCATTATTTCAGGAAGTAGAATTGAGACAGGCATTTTCATATGCAGTCGATATGGAATCAATTGTAGATAATATCTTGCTCGGTTATGGCCAGGAAGCAATTGGTCCATTCCCTGAAAGCATGTGGGCCCATAATCCAGATGTCAGGAAATTCCCCTATGATCCAGATAAAGCCAGAGAAATGCTAGCAGATCTCGGCTGGGAATTAAATGACGATGGTATTCGCGAAAGGGATGGAGAGCTCTTATCATTCACTTTAGAGACTAACCAGGGCAATGAACTCCGTGAACAGATGGTAGTTATCATCCAGGAGCAAC
>SLSL01000044.1 GCA_007130465.1 Halanaerobiaceae bacterium
AAGAAAATTATTTTCAGATATTAATTTTAAATATATGTTAAAATAGATACAATGATAAATTACTATAAATAATCAGAGGTGAAAACTTTAATAATGAGGATTAATACTTTAACCATTCAGTAATTTAAATTTTTATGCATACTGGTTAGAGTATTATAGCTATAAGATTCCATTATTTAACATTTTTGGTTTAGAGAGATTATTGTCCTCTCTTGTTGTTTGGCTACTAACTGGTTTGCTGTCCAGTAGAGTCAGGCATTAAGGGGGGATTTTTTTGTTATTATTAGAAGCAGAAAATATTGAAAAATGGATTGGCGGAAGAAAATTATTTTCAGATATTAATTTTAAGATCTATCAGGGCGATAGAATTGCTCTAATTGGAAGGAATGGTACTGGTAAAACTACTCTACTAAAAATATTATTAAATGGAGAAGCTGATTATAGTGGCAGGATAGTTAATAAATCTGAAATAGCCTATCTGGCCCAGGATTATAATTATCAGTTAGACCAGACAGTTGAAGAATTTATGATTGAAAAGACTTATAATTATGGTGAATTCATAAAATTAATGAAAAAGTTTGGATTTGAAATTGACTTTTTAGATAGGAAGGTAGCAGCCTGCAGTGGTGGAGAACAGACTAAATTACAGTTGATTAGACTCCTTGCTGCAGGAGAAGTAGATTTACTAATTTTAGATGAGCCAACTAATCATCTTGATCTGGAGACAAGGGATTGGCTTATTTCATTCTTAGACCAATTCCAGGGAGCAGTTATAACTGTTTCCCATGACCGCTATTTTTTAGATAATGTTGTTGATGAGATTTGGGAACTTGATGGTAAGAAGATCAAGACCTATCCAGGAAACTATAGTAATTATAAAGATTTAAAAGAAGCAGAACTTCAGCAGAGATATAAGGAATATGAGAAGTATCAGGCAGAGAAAAAACGGTTGGAAAGGAGAAAACGTAAACAACAACAGTTTGTTCAAAAAACTGATTCGAAGGGCAAAAGAACTGATTCTTTTTGGCGAGTAACCAAGGGTTCAGATAGTCGTAAAGGTCGGTTTGCTAAAAGAGTTAAAAACCTGGAGAGCCAGCTTGAAAAACTTGATAAAAAGGAAAAACCATATGAACATCGCAAAATCAATCCCGATTTTGATAGGCAGGTCATCCATGATTCTATAATTGTTGAGGCAAAAGATCTAGGTAAATCTTTTCCTGACTTAAATTTATTTTCAGAGTTGAATTTTAGAATTTATCAAGATAGTAAGATAGCATTGATCGGTAAAAATGGTACAGGCAAATCGATACTTTTAAAAATCATCTTAGGAGAAATTAATGAAAGTTCTGGCCAGATTATTAAAAGCAGTGGTTTAAATATCGGATATTTCTCTCAGAAATTAGAAAATTTAGACCCTGGTAAAACTTTGTTTGAAGAATTAAAGGATAAAAATCCTGATAAAGAGGTAGAGGTTATTAGAACATTTTTAGGATCGATGTTATTTGAAGGTGAGGATGTTTTTAAGCAGATAAAAGACTTAAGCACAGGCGAGAAGGTAAGAATAGCATTTGCTCTCCTTTTGCTAGGGAAATATAATTTATTATTATTAGATGAGCCTTTAAATCATCTCGATATAAATTCGAGAGAGATTATCGAAGAGGCATTAAATAATTATAATGGAGCTTTTCTGGCAGTCAGTCACAATCGGTATTTTGTTAAAGAGGTTGCTATGGAGATCTGGCACCTGGATCAGGATGGTCTTGAGATTTTCAAGGGAGATTATAATGAGTATGAAAAATATAAAAATGGTGAGAATAATAAGTTAAAGGAAATTGATAAAATTGCAGTCAGGATGAGAAAAGCTGAACTTATATCTAAGTTAGAAGATGCAACTTTAGAAAAGAGGGAGGATATTATCAAAGAACTCGATAGATTAAATGACTAGATTGAAGTTATTATTAATTAATTGATTATTTTAATTAATTATTTATGCTTAAAATTTAAAAATATAAATTATATTAATTTAAAAATTATATTTTTTAATTTTATTGTTTACTTTGTTGTTCAGTTGTGATAAGATATATTTGTAATTAAAAATATTAGTTAATTAAATTATAGTAATGGTTGTGTTGCATAACCAGAAGGATAAATACATTATAAAGGAATGGTAGATTTGCATTATAAAGTTATAAGAGATTTTCCAGATCATTTAACATTACAGGATGAAATAACGCTTGATTTATGGCCAGAATTTATGTTACAGGATCCTGTTGCTAACAACTGGTTTCAGTTGTTTGATTACTTTCCTGAATTTCAATTTTCACTGGAAGTTGATGGAGAAATTTTAGGCACTGCTAATAGTATACCAATTTATTGGGACCAGGATTTTTCTGAACTTCCAGAAGAGGGCTGGGACTGGGTTTATAAAAAGGGATTTAAAGATAGGGAAGCTAATAAAAAGCCAAACATCTTAGCTGGTTTACAGATTGCAGTAAATAAAAATCATCAGGGCAGGGGGATAAGTTCACTGGTTTTAAAAGAGATGCTTGAAATTGCCAGGGATAATGGTTTTGAAAATGTAGTTATTCCTATAAGGCCTGGTATGAAGAGTAAATACCCACTTGTTTCAATAGATGATTATATAAATTGGCAGAGAGATAAAGATAAACAGCCATTTGATCCCTGGCTTAGAGTTCATTTAAGGGCAGGCGGGGAACTTATAAAAGTATGTCATAAAGCCATGTATATTCCTGGCTCTGTTGAGGAATGGGAAAAGTGGACCGGGCTTAAATTTATGCAATCTGGTGATTATATAATAGAGGGAGCCTTAAATCCTGTAAGGATAGATTTAGAAGATGATTTAGGGGAATATATTGAGCCAAATGTCTGGATTCGTCATAAGGTTATTTAAATATTAAACTAATTTGGAGGAGTTATTTTGAAGAAATTTAGTCCTGTAAAATTATTTTTTGTTGGTTCGGTATTGATTTTAATAGTTTTCACCCTGCTTTTTTGGAATTTTTATCAGAATAACCCAGAGGAAGTTGATCATGTCAGGCTTGAAGACTGGTCCAGGCCTGTTGAACTTGCAGTAAATGTTCCTTCTGTCTCTTATGATGTTTTATTTTCAGAAGAGGGGTTTGAATTATTTGCTATTCAGGAGGATAGAGATGGCAGGGAGAAATTTTTGAATCAGGTTAAAGTCGATTATGCTGGAGAGGTTCAGGAAAAGCTTGAAATTGACAGGGCAGGTCAGTTGAGTTTTCCTGTGGTGGCAGGCCTGGAAGCTGAAAATTATTTATTTTATTTTGCCGGGGAGAGTTCCAGAAATCAGGACCTGATAGCCAGGGACCTTAACAGTAATGAATCTCTAGTTTTAAGGGAAAGTATAAGCTTTTCTAATGCATTACACTATGCTATAAGTGATAATATGATAAATTTAATTTATACTGAGAAAGCAGTTGATTCAGGTGATGATAGTATATCAGTTGTAGGATTTGACCCAGAAAACCAGGAGGAAGCCTTTAATTACTCTTATCCTTTTGACTTACAGGCCCGTTATCCTAAATTAGCAAAGATTGAAGATAAAATATTTATGTTCTGGCACGAAAGAAACCCTGATACTATGTTTATATCAGGCCAGGAAGGTACAATTAATCGTTATTTTCTTAAAGCGGCAGAATTAGACCTTGAGACAGGAGAACTAACAGATGAAAAGATATTAGCTGATGCCTATGGTAATAGTTCAGCTAATATTGATATTGCTCAAGTTGGGAACCAGTTATGGATTTCCTGGGTTGAATATAATCGTGATGCAGAGGCAGATTTTATCAATTTAGCTACCTTTGATTCAGATGGAGAATTTAAATATCACTTACAAAAGGCTGGTTTTAATCCGTCGATATATGTTGAGGAAGATAACAAGAATTTAGTTGATATATCAAGAAGTGATAGGCGAACATCTCTCTTTTTGAGTCAGTTTTCTGAAAGAGATGTAGAACTTAAGAGTCAGAGAATGTTCCCAGACCTTCATACCAGTAGGGCACCAAAACTTTTAAATCATCAAGGAGAAGGTCATTTATTCTGGGTAGAATCTGCTACTACTGGTCGGGATATATTTTATTCAAATACAGTTGCTGCTGAGGATATTAAGCTTTTTGAGCTGATGGGCTTTTCAGCTATTAGTGGCCCTATGGAATTATTTAGCAGTTTGATTCTCTTTTTTGGATATCCTATTATGGCATTTAATTTTGCTTTTATAAATTATTATATCCCTATAATTATTGTGGTTTTTGCTTTTTATTTATTAGGGAAAATTTCTTTTGGTTTTTATAAACTGAAACATAGTTCGCCATATCTCTCATTTTTTAGTATGTTGACGGCAATTTTCTTATTTATCTGGCTGGCCCAGGGAGAACTTCAATATCTATTTTCAATAACCAGTCCTCCAGGAAGCCAGATGCCATTAATTGCTGGTATAGTCACTTTAATTACCCTGGCTTATATTTATTTCAGTCGTTATGACCAGGATCATTCAATCTTTATTGGTTTTGGATCTGTCCTGCTCTGGTTTTACTGGCTTGCTCAGGCAGGATTGGTCTATGAGTTTTATCAGTATTTTATTTAGGAATCTAATTATAAGTATGGTTATTATATAAATTGCAAATAGTGGTTCTATGATTTTTAGGCCTCCTCTGATAGAATTAAGATAATGTCAAAGGAGGTTTAATTTTGAGGTGAATCTTTTTGATAATTATTGATAGAATTAGAAGTTTTAACGGAGGTGGTAACTGTTGGGTAAGGAGACGGTGGCTATTGGTAACGGAGGTGGTAATTGTTGGGTAAGGAGGCGGTGGCTATTGATAAAAGAGGCGGTGGCTCTTTTAGAGTTTCCAGGTTTATTGTTTTATCAATAGTTATCTGGTATTATTATGAATAGTAGTTTATAAAATTTTTTTGTCTAAAATAGGGACTGTGGTAAATACTATAGCAGCTAAAATAATTAGAGCATTAATGAGTGTGAAATAAAGAAAAGCGGTTGATTATTTACGTTAATATTGGAGTTCTGGAGGCAATAATATGACTGAAATTATAAGGTTTCTCCATACAGCTGATATTCATTTAGGCAGGCCATTAAAGTCGGCCAGTCAGGTTCCTGATTATCTTGAACAAAGGTTTACTGATGCCAGTTTTAAGGCCTTGAGGAATATCTTTTCTCAGGTTATCGAAAGAGACCTTGATTTTGTGGTTATTTCAGGTGACCTCTATGATTCTGAGGCCCGTTCTGTTAAGGCCAGTCGGATTTTTTTAGAGGAATGCAGGCGCCTGGAGGCTCATAATAAACCTGTCTATATTATCTCAGGCAACCATGACCCAGGGGGAGACAAACTTGAACCATTTGAGTATCCAGATAATGTTTATTTTTATGATAGTGAAGAGGTGGAGCTTAATGAATATAAAGGGAATGCTGAACAAAAGGAGTCTGAGCGGACTCTGGCCAGAATTTTAGGTCAGTCCTATCGGAGCAGCTCTGATTCAAGAAAGATGTATACCTATTATACTGTTCCAGATAAGAATTTATTTAATCTGGGGCTGATTCATACTCAGTTAAATCCCGAAAATAGGCGTTATGTTCCGATTTCTAAGGCTGAATTAATGGAGAAGGATGATATTCATTACTGGGCTTTAGGTCATATTCATCAGCCGCTGGTTTTAAGTACTTCATCGCCGGCAATGGTTTATTCTGGAACGCCTCAGGGCCATAATATTTCTGAAGTTGGAGTTAAGGGTTGTTTTGTTGTTGAGGCTGAAGTTAGTAATCCTGGTGGGAATATTAATCTTGAATTTATTCCGACCTCTCCTGTGATTTATAAGAAGGTTGAGGTAGATATTTCTGAAGAGAGCAGGAATTTGAGAACAGTCTCTGACCTGCAGGAACTTTTATTGGAAAAGGTGGATGAGCAGTTAGATAATAATCTGCTTGCTGAGATAGATTTTTATGGAATGGAAAATGAAAGAGTTTCAATTGTTGATGAAGTTCCATATGAAGGCGCTATTCTTCGCTGGTTAATAACTGGCCGGGGGTCTCTTCATGAACGAATAGCTGATAATTTAGATGAGGCTGAGACTGAGGTTAAGGATTATCTTAATAAGCAGCTGGCTGCCAGAGGGATGGAGCCTTTTATCTGGACCCATTCTGTTCAGTTAAGGATTTCCAGGGAGCTTCCTGATATTGAGAAGATCAAAGAGAACGAGGTCTATCAGGCAGTAGATGAGGTCATCAAGGATATTGCTGAAGATCCGGAGCTTGAAGCAGAATTGTTGAGTGAATGGGGTTCTATCTGGGAAGCTGATGAGGACCATGAGAGTGGAGTTTATGATAGCTTTTACCCTGATTCGGAAACTAAGAAGGAGATAATTGAGGCTGCTCAGGAGAAGATTATTGCTTATTTATTTGCTGGAGGTGATGACCAGTGAGGATTAAAAATATTTATCTTAATGATTTTGGAATTTATAATAATCAGAGCCTGGAAGGGATTTCTCCAAATATTGTAGTTATAGGAGGGCCAAATCGTTCAGGTAAGACGACATTTATGCAGGTCTTGCGTTATTTAGGTTATGGTATACCAAGGAGCGATAAACTTCCAGAACCGGCTGACAAGTATGATATAGAGGCAGATATTGAAACAGAAGATAATTTGAATTATCAATTAAAGCTGAAAGGCCATGCTGAGCCTTCCTTGATATCTCTGTCAGGGCAGAATTCAGAGATTGAGTCAGCTGGCCAGATTTATAATAACCTGGACCGGTTTACATATCATCAGCTATTTACAATTAGCCTGGATGAATTAAGAAAGGAGCCTGTGGGTCTTTCATCCAGTGATGACAAAAGCAGGCTTCAGTCTATTCTTTTAGGGGCAGGGCTTTCTAAAATTGTTGAACTTCCTCAGGCGATCAATTACTTTGATAACCAGGCCAATAGGATTGGGAGAACTACTGGTAAAGCTACTGTTGGGGAGTTTAAACCCTATCAGGAGAATATTGCTGATGCTGAAAACAAGAAGGATAAGGCTTTAAAACAGTTTGAAGACTATGTTGCAACTGTTGATAAGATAGAGGAAATTGAAGGGGAACTGGAAGTTTTAGATGGTGATCTGGCCAGGCTTGAAAAAGAGAGGATTAGGTTAGATTTTCTTAAGAATAATTATGATGACTTTGCCAGGTTGCAAAATTTAGAAAAGGAATTAATTAATCACCCAGGGGCTGCTTTTAATAATGCAGGCTTGACTGAGAATAAGAAGTTAAAGGCTGAAAATTTACTGGAAGAGTTAAAATCTAAAAATGAAAAATTCCAGAATGAATTAAGTATTTTTAAAAGTAGAGTTTGCTCTGAAAATATTGAAGAAGTTAAATCCTCTTTATTGGGCAAAGGTTCCCAGCTTGAGAATTTTCAGAGGGCAGGTTCTGGGCTTAAAGAGAAGATCAATAATTATCAGGAGCAGAAAGAAAAACATAGCTCTGATTTAAAAAATATAAAATCAGAGGCTGCTGAATTTAATCAGGAATGGCAGGATGATTTTGATGAGATTAAGGCTATCAGGACTGATCAGATAGAGCGGAGGAAACTGCTTAATGATATAGCAGAATATAAAAATTATAGAGATGAATTAAAGGCTAAAAAAGAAGATAAAGCTGAACTTGCAAATAAGATTGAGAAAGTTGAAGAGAGTATGGGACAGCTTGCAGATGGTAAGCCTGATAGAATTTTTAAGCGCTCACTGTTAGCTGGTTTAATCTCTATTGCTGGGGGTACGGCCTTTGCATTTATTAATATAATTGCTGCTCCAATAATTGCAGTTGGTGGCCTGGCTTTAAGTTATCTCTATTATTTCAGCAATTACCAGAAGGAATTTAATCTTGTAAAAGAAGAGCAGGAATTGGCAGAGGAATTGAGTTCTCTTCAGCAGGATTTAGAAAGATTGCAGATAGAAATTGAGTCAATTGATAGAAAAAAAGTTGTTTTTGAAGTAGAACTCAATCATTATCGAGAATTACTGGGACTTGATAATACTGCTGGCCCAGATTTAATTAAAGACTATTTTAATGGTTTAAGGGATATAAATAATAGTTATAATAAATGGCTGAAGACTAAAGAAGAAATTAAAGAAAAAGAGACTGAGCTTAAAGAAGAGCTGGATGGGATCATAGATTTATTAGCAGGATTAAATAAGATAATGCCTGATTCAACTTTTGTCTTACCTGAGGAAGATAAACTTATATCTAAATCAGAGGGATTATTTTCAGCTCTAGATAGGGCAGTAGAGTTTCTGGAATATGCCAGAAATCTTAATGATGCTGAACAGGCCGTTGAGATTACTGAAGGTGAGATTAAAAAGGAATTTCATAGTTTTTCAGATAAGACTGAAACAGCTGCTGAATTCTTACAGCAATATATTTATAAATCCAGGCAGTATCTGGATTATCAGGAACAAAAAGAAATGGTTGAACAGCTTTCCAGTCAGCTAAAGGCTAAAATTAATTCTGCTGATCATATTAAAGGAGCATTTTGGGATTCTTATCTGGCTGAATCAGATGATTTGCTTATTGAAGTTTTTCATAAATATTATAATTCATTTACATCACTGGAAGAAGTTAAGGAAAAATATAGGGAGGTTAAAGAAGAAGCTGATATAAAGATTAATGATAAGAAGGAGAAAGAAGACCAACTTCAATCATTAAAGGACAGAAGAGAAGAATTGGCCTCGCCAGAAAAAATTGAAAAAGCTCACAGGGAGATCGATAAGAACCAGGGTAAATTAAGGGAATTGGCAGAAGATTATGCTCTGAATCGGACAGTTTCTTTTATCTTTAAAGAAGTTCAAAAAAGAGCTATCAAGAAGGCCAAAGAAGAACTTCTCCAGCCAGCTGCAGAGATGCTTGCTGAGATGACTGATGGAGAATATCAGGAAATTAATCCACCTGAGGATATTCAAAAGAACGATTTCCAGACGAAACTTATCAGTGGAGAAGAACAGGAGTCAGTCAATATTTTGAGTAGAGGTACCAGGGAACAGGTATTCCTGGCAGTTCGTTTGAGTAGAATCCAGGAGATAAAGCCGCCTCTACCGGTTATTTTAGATGACTCTTTAGTTAATTTTGATGCCAGTCACCTGGAGCATGCAGTTAAAATTTTAGCCAGGTTAGGGGATGGTCATCAGATATTTGTGCTGACCTGTCATCCTCATTTAGTTCAGTATGTTAATAGGTATATAGATAATGCTCAATATTGGTATTTGAAATCCGGGAAATTTAAAGAGATGAATGGAGAAGATTTATATCATTCATTAATTTATTAAAAATTTGAGGTTTTAGCAGGAACCTTTGATTTTTATATAGATTAGTTTTAATAAAAAAATGAAATTATTTCGAA
>SLSL01000057.1 GCA_007130465.1 Halanaerobiaceae bacterium
AAATTTGCATTAGGACATCGAGTCCGTCTCACTGAGCTTTCATTTTATTACGCATTGTCAGCTCAGCATTAGCCCATCGAGGGCGTCAAATTTGTTAAGAGATACTACCTGGTAACCGTCGGGTAACCGGCAGGTGGTTCAATTTTAAAAAGAAAGTCTACAGTTGGTGTGATGGTTATTTGATATTTTTACTGGATAATGTTATACTTTTTAGGTATTATAGACTGACTGGTCGGTTTATGTTTTTAGATATATTTTTGGGAGGTTCTAAAATTGGCAAAAGTAGAAACAAAAACTGAGATAATCGAGGCTGCCATGGAGTTGTTTGCTAGTAATGGTTATTATGAGACGACGATGAGTGATATTGTGGAGGCTTCTAATACCAGCAAGGGGACTCTTTATTATTATTTTGAGAATAAGCTAGAACTTTTTGAGACGATGATAAACAATGTGATTGGCAGGATTTATGATCAGTATGAGGAGATAGCTGAGTTAGATGTTGATGTAACTGAGAAGTTAGGGAGGATGCTCAGGGTGCATGCTGAGTTTTATAAGGATAATTATGAGCTGGCCTATACTATTTTTATGGAGGGTCAGAAGATTGATTTAAATTGCAAACAGGAGTTATGGAAATGGAAGGAAAAGTTTAATAAGATAGTAGGAGATGTTATGACTGAGGGGATCAGGCAGGGAATTTTAAAGGATAGAGATATTAGATTGATGTCCCATAGTTTTTTAGGGCTGACCAATTCATTTGGTCCGGCGATGATTGAGGATAGCTTTGAAGTTAAAGAATTGGCAGATTATTCTCTTGAATTGTTTTTAGAGGGGGTAGGTGTATAATGGTTTCTACTAAATTTAAAAATTTGGGCTTTTCATATATACTTATTATTTTGATTGTAATTGGAATAGTTATCTCTGTGGCTGTTACTGTTGATGCTGCTGACTATGATAGCCTGACGCTGGAGGAGAGCCTGGTGATTGCTCTGGAAAATAACCGGGGCTTGCTGGCTTCTGGCGAGGAGTTGCAGGGTATCAGGACGACTGTTGATATGGCTGAGGCTGCAAGGCTGCCAAATATTTCGATATCCAGCAGTTATATGAGGTTTGGCGGTGATATGGAGCAGTTTGAATTTGAGTTAGATGGCAGTGATATTCAGGATTTATTTGGTGATCTGGTGATAGAAATTCCAGATACTGATGAGACGATAGATTTGAGCCCTGGTGATGAGGCTGCGGATGAAATGGCTGATGGGATTAATGAGTTTTTTGGAACGATAGGTGAAGGCTTTGAGCAGCCTGACAGTATCTTTCAGACTGAGTTGTCGCTGCAGCAACCTATTTATACCTTTGGCAGGATTACGGCAGGAATAGACCAGGCTGAGGCTGGATATGGGGCTGCTGAAGCAGGGTTTGAAGGTGACAGGCAGGAATTAATCCATGAGGTGATTACGACTTATAACAATGTGCTGATGGCTGAAGAGCTGCTTGAGATGCAGTATGATATCAGGGAGCAGGTTGAGGGACATCTTCAGGTTGTTGAATCTAATCTTGATGCCGGGATGGTAACTGAGATGGACAGGCATGAGGCTATGGTGGCTTTATCTGAAGTTGAGCAGGAAATTGTTGAGGCCAGGAGTAATCTGGCGCTGGCTAAAGAAGGTTTCAGGAGCCTGCTTGGATTGGAGCGAGGAACTGAGATAGGGCTTGCTGGCACTGGCAGTGCTAATGGCGATAGGCTTTTTGCCGAGCTGGAAGAAGAGGTTTTTGCCAGGGCTGAAGATAATGAATGGATTGATATGGCTGATAATCCTCAGCTTGAGGCTTTAGGCTATCAGCAGGAGGCCGGTGAGGCCAGCCTGGAGATGGCTGAGGCTGAGAGGTTTCCGACGATTGCTATGGTTGGGAGTTATACCTGGGAAGATGAGAGTTTTGGATTTGAGGATAGTTCCTGGTCTTTAGGGATTAATGTTAGTTTTGATATATTTGATGGCGGCCAGCGGAGGGCTGAGATTGAGCAGGCTGAAGCTGAGCTCCGGGAAATGGAATACAGGCGGGAAGAGGCTGAAGATGGCCTGTATATAGAGGCTAATCGGGCTCTGAATGCGTTTGAAGATGCTATTAATCAGGAAGAGCTGGCTGCTGAGATGATTGAGCAGGCTGAACAGCAGTTAAGGCTGGCTGAACTCAGGTATTCTGAGGGTGTCGGTGTCAGTACTGATGTGCTGGATGCCAGGGCCGGTCACAGTCAGGCCAGGCTGGCAGCTGAGGAGGCCAGGTTCAGAAGGATTGAAGCTTTAGCTGACCTCTATCTGGTAATGGGTAGAGCTGATCAACTTGTTGAGGAGGTTAAGTAAGTAATGAGAACTTTTTTAGATATTATAAAAAATAAGACAGGAAAATTTATATTGATTTTTGTGCTAATCGGTCTGGGATTGACTGGCGGTTATCTGCTGGCCAATAATTTATTGTCAGGCCAGGGATATTCTGAGGGAAGTTTAGGGCAGATAGATTTTGAGGCTGGCTTTGAGCCGGCAGTTGTTCAGGCTGAAGAAGGTTTAGATGATGTTGAAGGGGCTAATGCTGATGATTCTGGAGAGGCTGATGGCAATGAGGAAGAGGCAGCTTTAAGGGTTATTGCGGCGGAGGCAGGTATCAGGAGTTTTCAGGATACTAATAGTTATAATGCTGTGATGCAGCCTGGGAGTGAATATGCTGTGATGCCCAGGCTTGAAGGTGAGCTTGAGGCTGTTAATGTCAGTGTTGGTGAGCAGGTTGAGCAGGGTGAGGTTTTAGCCAGGATTGATGCTGAAATGTATCGTTATGAGTTAAGGCAGGCTGAGGCCCAGCTTGATGCTGCTGAGGCTGAATTTGCCAGGCTGGAATCTGGGGCTACTGATGAGGAGTTGGCCCAGGTATCTGCTCAGGTTAAGGAGGCCAGGATCTCTGTTGAAGGGGCCAGAAATGAGGTCGGTTTTGCTGAGGAAGTTTATGATGAGCGGACCCCTGATGATATGGAGGTTGAACAGGTTGAGAACGAGTTAGAACAGGCGAGAATTCAGCTAGAGATGGCTGAGAAAGAGCAGCGTCAGGCTGAACTGGCCTTTGAAGAGGCTGATGATAATTACCAGAGGATGGCTAATCTCTATGATGAAGGTGCTATCAGTGAGCAGCAGTATAATGAGATAAGGACTGGCCGGGAGCAGGCTAAGACCCAGCTGGAGATGGCTGAAGATGGATTACGACAGGCTAATATTGCTGTTGATGGTGCTGAGACTTTTAGGGATATGACCCTTGATTTATATGATTTTAGAGTTGAGGAGGAGCAGATGGTCAGTCAGGCGACGACTCAATATGAGGCAGCAATGGCTGCATTAGAAGGTGCTGAGGCGATGCTGGCTGAGGCCGAGCGGGGCCCGACTGATGAGGATATCAGGGCTGCCAGGGCTCAGGTTGAGCAGGCCAGGATTGGTCTGGATATGGCCAGGTCGGTCTATGATGATGTTGAGATTACGGCGCCGGCAAGTGGTTTTGTGGCCCAGGTTGAGATGGATGCTGGTGAGATGGTTGCTCCAGGGAATCCTTTATTTTATATTGTTAACTTAGATGAGATTAAGGCGACTGCCAATGTTAGTTCCCAGTATGTTGGGCTGCTGGCTACCGGTGATTCGGCAGAAGTTACTGTTAATGGTTTGCCTGGTGAGGAGTTTACCGGGAGAATAAGTTCAGTTGCGCCGATGGCTGGAGAGCAGGGTGGATTTCCTGTTGAAGTTACTCTGGCAAACCCTGAATACAGGATAAGGGCTGGAATGCGGGGAAGCATTGAGTTTGTGACAGATGAAGCTGCAGATGTAGTCGTTATTCCCCGGGATGGAGTTTTTGATGTTGATGACGATGAGGCTGCTGTTTTTGTGATAGACAATGGAACTGCCAGGAGGCAGAGAGTTAGGACCGGGATGGAAAGCGATAATTTAGTTGAGATTACTTCTGGTCTGGCTGAAGGCGACCAGGTTGTTCTCTATGATCAGGCTCAGCTTACAGATGGCCAGGCTATAGAGGTGGTTGAATATGAATCTTTCTAAATTTACGGTAAAGCGGCCGGTCTTTACCACCATGGCCATATTGATCGTCGTTTTTTTAGGGTTTATCAGTTTTGGAGATCTTGGCCTGGATTTATTACCGGATCTTGAGTTTCCGATAGTTGCAGTTATTACAGATTATGAGGGGGCGGCTCCAGAGGAGATAGAGACGATGGTTACCAGGCCCCTTGAGGATACTGTCGGTACTGTTGATGGTCTGGAGGGGATTTCTTCTATTTCCAGTCCGGATCAGTCGATTGTAATGGCTGAATTTGCCTTTGGAACTGATATGGATTTTGCCATGTTAGATGTCCGGGAGCAGATTGATTTTGTCCGGGATATGCTGCCAGATGATGCTTCTGACCCGATTGTGGTTGGTTTTGATCCTGAGATGCTGCCGATGGTAACACTGGGGATCTCTGGTGAGATGGGAATCCTTGAGTTGACGGAATGGGTTGATGATATGGTGGTGCCGAGACTTGAAAGGCTTGAAGGTGTGGCAACTGTTGATGTGACTGGTGGTTTGAACCGGGAGATTCAGGTTAATGTTGATCAGGATCGCCTGAATGCCTATGGCCTGACTCTTGATCGGCTGGTGGAAGTTCTGCAAACCGAAAATATCAGGATGCCTGGTGGGTCTGTCAGGGATGGCAGCATTGAGATGTTGACCAGGACTACTGGGGAGTTTCAGTCTGTTGATGATATTCGGAATCTGCGTTTAAATGAATCAGGGCTGCTCTTATCTGAAATTGCTGAGATTGTAGATGGTGAATCTGAGACCAGCCAGCATACCAGAATTAATGGGGTTGAAGGTATTGGCCTGACCATTCAGCGAGAGAGTGGGGCCAATACAGTTATTGTTTCTCAGCGGATCAGGTCTGAGATAGAGGAGATTCAGGCTGGCCTCGGTGAAGATATAAACTTAAGTTATGTTTATGATGAGGCTCAATTTATTCTGGAAGCTATCGGTGACCTGGGTATGAATGCAGCGATAGGTGCACTGATGGCTGTGCTTGTGTTATTCCTCTTTTTGAGGAGCTTTAAGACGACGATAATTATTGGACTGGCTATACCGATTTCGGTTGTGGCAACATTTGTGCTGATGTATTTTGCTGATTTAACTTTTAATCTGATGACATTAGGTGGAATTGCTTTAGGTATCGGAATGTTAGTTGATAATGCGATTGTTGTTATTGAAAATATTTACAGGATGCGCCAGGAAGGTTCTGGTGCCATGCTGGCGGCAACTGAAGGTAGTGGCGAGGTAGCTTCGGCTATTATCGCATCAACTCTGACAACAGCGGCAGTCTTTTTGCCGATAGTATATATTGAAGGAATTGCTTCTGAACTCTTTAGTGAACTGGCTATGACTGTTGCCTTTGCCTTATTTGCATCATTGCTGGTGGCTTTATCGTTGATACCGATGCTTGCCTCCAGGTTATTGAATGGTGCTGTAACTAAAAAGATGAGTTTTGGTTTTGTTGATACGCTGGGCACTAAAATTAAGGAATTCTATGGAGCGTTGATTAGTACTGCTTTAAATCATAGACTGTTGACAGTTGTTGTTGTGGCGGCAATCTTTGGGGCCAGTCTCCTGATGATTCCTCAGATAGGTGCGGAGTTTATTCCACCAATGGATGAGGGCGAGATAATGGTTGAGATAGAGCTCCCAGTTGGGATGATGCTTGCTGAGACAAGGGAGGTTGCCCTGGAAATTGAAGAGATTGTTGCCGGGGTGGCTGAGGTTGAAACGGTTTATACAAATATTGGCTCACCTGGCGGCCAGGCTGCGATGATGGGTCTTGGCGGCGGTGGTTCGAATGAGGCTAACCTGGAAGTCAGCCTGGTTTCCAGTACTGATAGGGACCGTTCGACAACTGAGATTATTAATGAGATTCAGGAGATGACTGCTGGTGTTCCCAGGGCTGAGATCTCTGTGGTTGATATGGCTGCTGATTTTGGCGGTTTAGGCGGTGGTTCTCCTGTTTCAATCAGGATTCAGGGCCCTGACCTTGGTGTCCTAGAGGAACTATCAGATGAGATGGCTGTGCTGGTTACCGGGATTGAGGGTACTATGAATGTTGAGACCAGTTTTGATGAGGGACGGCCTGAGGTTGTTGTGCGAGTTGACCAGGCTAAAAGTTCTCAATTAGGTGTGCCGGCTGCAATGATTGCTAATACTGTAAATACCGGGCTTGATGGGACTGTGCCGACGTTATATAGGTCTGGTGGAAGTGAATATGATATCAGAGTTCGCCTTGCTGAAAATGGCCGGGAGAGTATTTCTGATCTGAGAAGATTACGGATTGCTACTCCTGAGGCTGGACTGGTTGAGCTGCAGGAGGTTGCTGATATTGAGATTGTTGATGGACCTGTACAGATTAATCGGGAGAATCAACAAAGGACCGGGACAGTTAGTGCTGACCTTGATGACCGTGATCTTGGCGGTGTAGCCGCTGATATTGAGGCTGAGCTAGCTGGTTTTAATATTCCTGATGGCTATAGAGTTGATATTACCGGTGAAGCTGAGGAGATGGAAGCGGCTTTTGGTGATTTGAGTTATGCCTTTATTCTGGCAGTTGTCTTGATTTATATGATTATGGCTGCCCAATTTGAATCGCTGGTTCATCCTTTTGCGATTATGTTTTCGGTACCGCTGGCTGTAATTGGTGCAATTGGCGGATTATTTATAACAGGCCATAGGTTGAGTGTTGTGGCCTTTATTGGGGCGATAATGCTTGTTGGTATTGTTGTAAATAATGCGATTGTCTTTGTTGATTATGTGAATATATTGCGCCGGGATGGCCAGGATAGGAGGAGTGCTTTAATTAATGCTGGTATGATTAGGTTGAGGCCGATAGCAATGACGGCTCTGACTACGATGCTGGCTATGCTTCCGATGGCTTTAGGACTTGGTGAAGGTGCTGAAGTTCAGGCTCCGATGGCTGTTGTGGTTGTTGGTGGATTGTTAAGTTCGACATTTCTTACCCTGATATTTCTGCCGGTGATTTATTCGCTGCTGGATGGGTTTGTCGAAAGGATTAAATCAATTGTTCTAAATTAAGAATATAGCATGATTTAAACCTGGTTCTGGTATATTGCTGGAACCAGGTTTTTATGATACTATATACCCAGGAGGGATAAATAATTATGTTAAAGAAAGCAGGAATAATTGGTTTGTTATTTGGTTTTGTTTTGCTTGGAGTTATAGCTGTAAATATAGAAGTTGTTCAGGCTGAGGCCCCTGAAGGTTATTTAGAGTATACTGAGAATGAGTATTTTACAGCTTATTATCCTGGTGATTTTTCTGTTGACACTGAGATTGATGATTTTATGGAGATTGTTTATTTTTACAGGTTTGTTGAAGATCGCTTTAATCCTAATGTGAATGTTGTTGTGGAAAAAGGTGTTGATCTGGAGCTTGATGAATACCTGGAGGCTAATCTGGATAATCTTGATTTTCAGTTTTCTGATTTTGAGCTGGAGGGTGAGCCTGAAGCAGTAAAGGTTGGTGGTTATGATGGCAAGATGATAATTTATGAAGTTGAAGGTGAGGCAGGGCTTCATTATTTTGAGCAGATTCTTCTGACCACCGGTGACAACGCATTTGTAATAACCTATGCTAACCTGTCTGATTATGCTGAAGAGGATAGAGATGTTTATGAAAAAATGGTTGAGAATTTTGAAGTAAGGTAAAAAATTACTTGTTTAAATGAGTTAATTTTGTTATTATTAATATGCAAAGTTAAAATTTTAAGAGTTATAATAAAGAAACATGGAGGGATTTGAATGAAGCTGACCAGAAAGTTATTGATTATTAGTTTTGTTATGGTTTTTGCTTTAATTTCAATTAGTATGGTTGGTTATGGAGCTGGCGATGATCTGATTGTGCTGCATACCAATGATATTCATGGTCGGATTGAGATTGGCGATGACTATATGGGATTTCCCTATATAGCCTCTGTAATCGAAGAGTATCGCGAGAATTACGAGCATGTGTTGGTCTTAGATGCCGGAGATACGATTCATGGCAGGCCTATTACTGATAGGCTTCAGGGTGAGAGCACTGTTGAGACTATGAACTTTATCGGTTATGATGTGATGGTTCCTGGAAACCATGATTTTAACTTTGGTTATGAGCGGTTACTGGAGCTTGAAGAGATGATGGATTTTGATCTTATAGCTGCCAATGTTGAAAAAGATGGTGAGTTATTATTTAATCCTTATGTGATCCGTGAAGTTGGGAATTATACTGTTGGTATTTTTGGTTTAGCCACTTCTGCGACTTACAGTACTACCCATCCTGATAATATAAGGGGCATAGATTTTACTGATATGGCTGAGGCTACTGAACGGTATGTCGATATCCTAAGAAACGATTATGGGGTCGATATGGTGATTGGATTGGGCCATATAGGGTTGAGTGCTTCCTCTGATGTTGTTACCCAGGTTGCTGGGGTAGATCTTTTTGTTGATGGCCACAGTCACAGCCTTTTAAGAGAAGGGGAATGGCATAATGATACATTGATTGTTCAGGCTAATGAGTATACCAAGTATTTAGGCAAGGTTGAGATTGACTTTGGTCCTGATAGGCCAGAGATGACTGCCTCTGTTATGGCTTTTGAAGATATTACAGCTGAATTTAATCCAAATGAAGAAGTTATAACAATGCTTGAAGATTATAGGGCTGAAGTTAGGAGAATAATGCTCGGTAATTAAATGATACTGATTTCAACCAGGCAATTAAATGCCTGTACTAAAATTTTTTAATTAAGCTGGTTTTAATGGAACTAAAAATATAAATTTGGAGGGATTGTTAATGCGTAGAAGAAATTTAGGGATTATTGCGATTGTTCTGGCTCTAGCTTTTGTCTTTACAGTTGGTCAGGCTCAGGCTCTTGATACTGAGATTGGCGAGACTGAAATTATGCTGGTAGGGGCAAGAGAACATGTAAGAACCAATGAGACTAATTTATCTAATCTGATAACCGATATGATGAGAGATGTTACTGGAGCAGATATTGCTATTACTAATGGCGGAGGTATTCGTGATTCAGTCGATGTTGGTCCGATTACTTTAGAAGATGCATTAGATATTCATCCATTTGAAAATATGATTGTTACTCAGGAGTTAACAGGAGAGCAGCTCTGGGCAGCTCTTGAGAATGGCGTCAGTCAGTTCCCTGCTCATGATGGTCGTTTCTTACAGGTAAGTGGAATT
>SLSL01000193.1 GCA_007130465.1 Halanaerobiaceae bacterium
ATATTTTCTGGATCATCTAAATATTTGATATCATAGGCAAAATTCATCCAGTGCGGCTCCCAACCATTAAAGGCTATCCATTCTTCCTGACTGGTAGCTCTATCAAGCTCTGCAAGCATACCAGCTGTACTTGATTCCATCATTGTCCAGCCATCTAGATTATAGATATCATCATCGATTGCATTCTGGATAATTATATTACCATCATTGCCTGGCTCAAGACCATAGACAGTGCTATCAAATTTTTCAGCATGTTCATGCAGATCTGCCATTGAAGTTACTCCAGCTTCATAGACATATTCTGGAACTGCTGTTCCGTAAGAAACTTCTTCACCGGCAAGATTAACTGCTACCTCTTCAACAACTCCATCATCATGATACTCGCGATAGTTGACTTCCATTGTTGGTAACCAGTTTCCTAGAAAAACATCGACATCGCCTGTTCTCATACCCTGAAAAAGAACCTGCTGCATATAACTGCTTGAATCTGTTTCATAGCCAATATCTTCAAGTATTTGACTGGCAACAGCTGTCTTAACTGTTACACCAGGCCATTCAACATATCCAAAGTTCACTGTATCTTCAGCTGAAACCTCAGCCGGTGCAAGAAACATACTAACTCCTGTGAGCATTAGAGCAAAAACTAAACTGAAAATAATTCCTTTTTTAAGCATAATTTTTAACCTCCATTTTTATATTTATGTTTTTTTAACTGGCTGAATTTTCCTGAGCAGCCAGATTGGCAATCACATTTGTCTTAACAATATTACCTTTAAGTTTGTTTTCTGCATCAAGTACTGGCAGCGGTGTATTTATATCTGTCATCTTTGTAAATAACTCATCTAGAGTGTCACAGGGAGAAGCTTTTGGAATGTCAAGGAGATGTGCCTCAATGTCATCTTCATTGTTATCCAGCATTTTTTTAACTTCATCTATTGAAAGAATCCCAATATATTTATTTTCATTGTCAACTACCATAATTGAGGTCAAATTTTCCTCATTCATCTTATGGAGAGCTGTCCTTGGCCCCTGACCTTCATATAGCAGAGCCACCGGTTTGCTCATGATATCTTCGGCAGTTAATACCCTTGCCCGATTGACATCCTGAACAAACTCTGCAACATAATCATTGGCTGCATTTGTCAAAATCTCTTCCTGATTTCCTAATTGTACTATCTGACCATCTTTCATAATAGCTATCTTATCACCCAGTTTTAAAGCTTCATCAAGGTCATGGGTAATAAAAATAATTGTTCTATCTATATTCTGGTGCAGCTCCAGGAGTTGATCCTGCATATCTTTTTTAATTAAAGGATCCAGGGCACTAAATGGCTCGTCCATTAACATTATATCTGTATCTACAGCCAGTGCTCTTGCCAGGCCAACTCTCTGCTGCATACCACCTGAGAGTTGATCTGGATACTGTTCTTCATAGCCTTCTAAGCCAACTTTTTTAAGAGCCTCCTGAGCTTTTTGACGACGGATCCCTTTCTCAACTTTTTGAATCTCGAGACCGAAAGCTGCATTATCAATAACAGTACGATTAGGAAAGAGGGCAAAGTTTTGAAAGACCATACCAAATTTTTCTTTGCGCTGTTCCCTTAATTCTTCATTATTCAATTCCATAATATTTATACCATCAACTTCTATCTGACCTTCAGTCGGTTCTATCAGTCTATTTATACAGCGGAGCAGTGTAGATTTACCGCTTCCTGATAGACCCATAATCACGAATATTTCATTCTCTTCAACTGAAAAATCAACAGAGTTGACGCCGACAGTATTACCGGTTTTATCGAGTATTTCATCTTTTGAATAGCCTTCTTCCAGTAGAGGAATGGCTTTTTCTGGTTTCTTACCGAAGATCTTTGTAAGATTCTTTACTTCAATTTTCGCCACTGTTTTAGATGCTCCTTTCTTTGCTGCTAACTTACAGTATTCTCAATGGATTGAAAATATTAGATTGCACAAAAATAAGGCTTAGAGATTGTGCCAGATATTCAGGACAAAATCTAAACCTTTTGCTGAGAAACTTTATATGGCTTTTGACGACCATTAAAACTATAACAAAACTAGACCGATTTGTCAAAGGCTTTTTCTCGATAATTTTTGAACTTGTTAAGAATTATGATAGAGAGGATAATTAACAGGCCTCCAAAAAACTGGGTAAAGGTTAGTCTCTCGGCAAAGAAAAGGGCTGATAAAACTACTGTTACCAGGGGTTCAACTGAACTGACTATTGAAGCTCTGGAAGGCCCTATCAGACTTATCCCTAAATAGAAACCGGCAACAGCGACTATTGTTGAAAAGATTGCCAGGCCGATTCCTGAAAGCATTATTTCTGTTGAGATTTGATTTAAATAGAGATTGCCTCTAAAACTACCGGTTATTAGAAAAAAGAAGGCTGCAGAGATTGTTACTACAGTAGAGCCTGGCAGCCAGTTGACTCTTTTTAAGACTCTATTGCTGGCCAGAATATAAATAGCATAGACAAAAGCTGCTGCCAGTATTGATCCGACACCTAAAAGATTGATGGTTGTAAAGACAGGTCCTAAGACCATGGCCAGCCCAATAATTGCTACAATTAATGAGATAAAATTTTCTCTATATAAAGGCTCTTCTTGCCCTAAGAAAGCCAGAAGGGTAACAATTGCTGGATAGCTGTAAAGTAAGAATCCAGATAGTGATGCAGGAATTAAAGAGATTCCGAAGAAATATAAACTTGAGAGCAGTCCATAACCTGCTGCTCCAAGAAATATTAATCTAATGGTATCTTCTTTACTAATATCATATGTAGTCTTACTTAGTTTTAAGATTAAGAGGAAGATAAAGCTGGCTATGGAAAAACGGAGAAAGAGCAGTGTTGTTACATTACTGCCATAACTGTAAGCAAACTGGGCTATTACTGGCATTGCTCCAAAACCAGCAGCTGAGAGAGCTGTTATTAATATGCCTTTTTTATCTTCAGTTAAGATCATCTGGTTTCTGACCTCCTAAACAAAAATAATCTTGATTACCTTTATATTAACTAAAATTATTTGTAAATGCAAGAAAGGTTTTGATTATTAATGCTGAGAAAAATAGAGATTGTCTTACCGATAGATGAAACAGATAAATTAAATGAGATTCTAAAAAATTATGAGGTTCTGGATAAGTATAAGATTTCTTTTTTAGAGGATAAGGCTTTATACCTAATTACTTTAAATGTTGAAAATAGTGGACCTCTTTTAGACGAACTGGAAAAGAAACTGGCCTTTGCTGAAGGATTTAGACTGAATATGATGGAAGTTGAAGCTACTATCCCAGCTGTTAAAATGGAAGAAGATAAGGACGAGAAGGAAGATGAAGCAATTTCCAGTGATACTGATGAAGATGTTCCTGAGGAAAAAAATAATTCAACTAAAGGGTTAAGCCGGCAGGAATTATATACTGACATTTCTGACTCAATAAATCTAAATAGTAATTATATTTTAATGTGTATTCTCTCGGCTATTGTTGCTTCCAGCGGAGTTATGCTGGATAATGTGGCTGTAATAGTTGGTGCGATGGTTATTGCCCCATTACTGGGACCAAATGTTGGGATGGCTCTGGCATCAACTTTAGGCGATATGGAATTAGGTAAAAAGGCTTTAAAAGCCTCTATTGCTGGGGCTGGTGCTGCAATAATAGTAGCTCTAATAGCTGGCCTGATTTTAAACCCTGATAGCTGGCCCCATGAGGTTTTAAGTAGGACCAGCGTCGGCTGGGGTGATATAACTCTGGCTCTAGCCTCAGGTAGTGCTGGCACTCTGGCATTTACAGCTGGAACCTCTGGTGCTGTAATTGGAGTCATGATTGCGGTAGCCTTAATGCCACCGCTAGTTGTTGTTGGAATTTTGCTAGGAGCCGGTGAATTTGTAATGGCCGGCGGCGCCTTGTTGCTCTTTACCTCAAATATTATCTGTATAAATTTAGCCGGTGTTATTACCTTTATATATCAGGGTATTAGGCCTTTAAATTGGTGGGAGGAAAAAAAGGCTGAAACGACAAGGAAATACAGTCTAATTCTCTGGATGATACTGTTAACCCTTCTAATAGTTGGAATTCAGTTTATTCAGTAGTGGACAGAAATTTATTCTGGTAATCGAGTCTTGATTTTTCAATTACCTTATAGGCATGGTCTCTGCCATAAGTTGTCAGGATTCTGCAGACTGGATCTTCTGAATCAGGTGCCTTCTTATAACTTAAGAAATAATGCTGGATCCGCTGTAAGATAGCTTTTGGTAATTCTGAGATATCATCTGTCTCACTGTAAACTGAGTCGTCTTCCAGGACGCTGATAAGTTTATCGTCAGCCTCTCCTCTATCTAAAAGAGCCAGGCCGCCAATCGGCTTGGCTGTCATTAAGATATCGCCATGGGGAACTATTTTTTCTGTAAGGACCAGGATGTCAAGGGGATCATCATCACCAATAATTTCCTGATCTGATGGAACCTGATTATTCTTTTTTGCGATACTTTCCATTAATTTTGCTGTCTCTTGACCACAATAAGTCTGGGGCACCATTCCATAAGGGGCAGGTGCATAACTGGAAAACCTTTGAGGGCGATCAACTTTTAATAAACCGCTAGATTTATCAAGTTCATACTTGATGCCATCTTCTGGTACTAGTTCAATATATACCTGAATATTTTCTGGTGCTTTAGGACCAATAGTTATGCCATGCCAGGGATGGGCTCTAAATTTATTATTTTTCTGCAAAAATATCACCTCTTTTAAATATTTTTCTTGACAATAATAAATATTATTGATATACTTTTTTTATACTTTAACATTTTAAATGTTTAAACTATGACAGTCCAGTTATTCTTTTCTCCTCCAGGCTGATAGATGGAGTTCTATCAGTTTGTGCCTCTGGCGATATCCTGCCCAAGCCAGAGGCATTTTTTATTGCTTTGAGAATATTAATTATAAAGAACTCTCTAATTTTAAGAGAATCTTTTTTAATTTAAGCCCACCATTATATCCACCTAATCCCTTTGAGCCAACAACCCTATGGCAGGGGATAATAATAGGGAGCTTATTCTTTTTTAAAGCCTGACCGGCTGCCTGCCAGGCCCCAGGCGACCCTGATTTTTCTGCTAGTTCTTTATAGGAAACTGTCTGGCCATAGGGTATTCTAGTCGTTTCGTTTAATATTTTCTGCTGAAAGCCTGTACCAGTAAACTGATAATCTATCTGGAATTCTCTTCTGTTGGACTGGAGATATTCAGTTAACTGGCTTTTAAGATTTACAATTTCTGCAGGAAAAGTTTCTGGTAAAGTTTTAGATAGAACTTGAGCCTGTTCTAAATCTTCTCCAGCAGGTTCAGAGATAAAATTTATTTCTATTATGCTATTTTCATAAGAGATAACTTTTAGCTGGCCTATTAAAGGCAGTTTTAGTAGATAACTATTCATTATCTTTATCTTCTCGGTTTTCACCGGTAAACTCGCCATGTCCATCGATTATATCTGGGTCATCATAACTTTTTCTTTTCTCTTCCTGGTTGCCATTACCAGAATAATTGTTGTAATGGAACTGGAATGATGCTGAATCTTTATTTTTTTCGATATAACTCTTGAAATATTTCTGGGCCAATTTAGCGATAGCCGGCCTGGTAAAGGGGAGAATAAATGAAAATCCCAGAACATCAGTTATTAAACCTGGCGTTAAAAGCATGCCGCCACCGACTAATATTAAAATACCCTGAACCATGTTATCAGTTGGGATCTGGCCCTGATTTAAATTATTTTTAATTCTATTGATAACAAGAAAACCCTGCAGCTTGGCTATACTGACGCCAAGAACTCCTGTACCTGCCACTAGAAGTAAGGTTGGGAAAAGGCCAATTATACCTCCTACATGGATCAGCAGTAATAGTTCTAGCATTGGAACTACGGTAAATAGCAATAATAATCTTATAAACATTAATCCACCTCCTGGCTCTCAAACACGATGACTTAATTATAACATCTTTTAGTTATTTATAAAATCTGCTATATCTTGATTGACCTCCATTGTGATCCGATGGTCTAATTCAGGGTAGAGTTCTGATTGGACCTGAAAACCAGCCTCCTGATAGGCATCTATAGCTTGATTAAACCTTTCTACAGGATCTCCTGGTAACCTTTCCTGGAGCTCTTCCTGTTCAGTTTCAGTAAAATATGGTTCCTGATCCAGGAGACTGAAATCATCCTCTTCACCCTGAAAGAATAGAATAGAAATCTCACTATTATATTCTGATTCCTGGGGCTCTGCAGGCCAGCCACCTGGAGAACCGATTACTGCTTTATTGACCAATTCAGGATACTGATTAAGCCAGTAGGAAGCATAAAGCCCGCTTTCACCGAAGCCAAAGAGGTTTGCCTTTTCGGCAATCTGATAATTTAACTCTTCCAGCTCATTTCTGGCATCGTGGAAAAGTTCAGCCAGGATATCAGCTCTGGCTGGATCCTGATAATCATCTAATGAAAAGACAGGGACCAGCAGAGGTGAAGCTATCTCGTCTGCGATAATCTGCATCGTTCTGATCTGCCTGCTGGCTGCATCTTCAAGGTCTTCCTGATCTTCTTCCTGGCCGAAGAAAGGATGGATCAGAATCGAAGTTTCTATTTCATGGTCGGTACTTTCTGGCAAATACAGGTAATATGATCCTGAGTCAGTTTGGAAAAATTTTACTGCAGGGTCTCTAAAGGCTGATTGGTAAGCCGTATAACCTGCTACTGCTATTACTATGATCATTATTAGCATGGCATACTTTTTTAGACCTTTAATATCTTTTGATAAATCATCTTTTATATCCATATCCATCTTTTAGCACTCCTGATTTCTTTTATTCTGGATCTATAATCATTATTAGCTGGCGATTTTTGACATCTTCGCCTTCGCTGGCCAGGATAGAACTGACTGTTCCGGCCACCGGTGCGACTATTTCAGTCTCCATCTTCATGGCCTCCATGATAAAGAGCTGCTGGCCACTTTTGACTTTATCTCCGATATTTACTTTTATTTTTGTTAATGTGCCTGGCATGCCTGCCCCTATTTCTTCTGACTTATCAGGATCAGCATGTCTGATCTCTGCTACTGATTCTTCTATTTTGCTGCTCTGATCATAAACTTCTACCTCTCTCCGCTGACCGTTAACCTCAAAGGTGAGATATCTCTTGCTGCCTTCACCTTCCCGGAGTGAGATATACTTAATCAGAATTGTTCTGCCCTCTTCAACCTCGATTTCAGCTATCTCGCCTTCACGAAGACCGTGGAAGAAAAGATCACTGCTTAATTTACTGAGATCGCCATACTGCTGCTTTGATTTAAGATACTTATCAAATACTTTTGGGTAAAGGGCTTTGCTGAGTAATTCCTCTGTCTCAGGCTTCCGGCATAATTTTTCTTCAAGTTCTCTTTCCAGACTGTTAAAATCTACTGGTTCAAGTTTTAGGCCTGGCCTGACTGTTAAGGGTTTTTCGCCTTTAAGAACCAGTTCCTGGAGTTTCGGTGGGAAACCGCCTTCAGGCTGGCCCATAAGACCTTTGAAATAGGCCACAACTGAGTCTGGAAAGCTCATATTTTTGGCCTTCTCCAGGATATTATCAGGGGTCAGGTCGTTCTGGACCATAAAGATGGCCAGATCGCCAACTGCTTTAGAAGTTGGGGTAACCTTGATAATATCGCCAAGCATGAAGTTGACCTGCCTGTACATCTCCTTAATCTCTTTAAACCGATGACTTAGGCCCAGACTTTCTATCTGAGGCTTAAGATTGGAATACTGGCCACCAGGGATCTCATAGCGGTAGATCTCTGCTGCCCCTGATTTTAAATCTGACTCGAATTCATGGTAGACCGGTCTGATAGACTGCCAGTAATCTGAGATGGCCTGATACCGTTTGTAGTTGAGTTCAGGGTCTCTTTTAGTATTATCCAGGGCTGCTATCATTGAGTTCAGGGCTGGCTGGGAGGTCATGCTGGCCATACTATTACTGGCCAGATCGACAATATCGACTCCTGCCTCTGCTGCCTGGAGCAGACTGGAAAGACCGTTACCTGATGTATCATGGGTATGGAGATGGATCGGCAAGTCAACCTCAGCTTTTAATGCTGAGATCAGGGTTTTTGCTGCGTATGGCTTTAAGAGACCGGCCATATCTTTAATACAGAGGATATCTGCCCCCATCTCCTCGACTTCTCTGGCTTTCCTTATATAATAATCAAGATCATATTTTGACCGATCTGGATCGAGAATATCTCCGGTATAACAGATCGAAACCTCGGCCAGAGCTCCAGCTTTTTTAACCTCTGATAGGGTCAGTTCCAGGTTAGGCCACCAGTTAAGGGCATCAAAGATTCTAAAGAGATCGATGCCTGATGCTGCTGCCTCCTGAACGAATTTCTTGATTAGATTATCTGGATAGTTCTTATAACCAACGGCATTAGCCCCTCTAATTAACATCTGGAAGAGGATATTAGGTATCCTCTCTCTAAGCTTTCTAAGCCGTTCCCAGGGTGATTCTTTTAAAAAACGGTAGGAGACATCAAAGGTTGCTCCTCCCCACATTTCCAATGAAAATAGCTCATGGCCATATTCAGCGATGTAATCCGCTATCTGAAGCATATCATAAGTCCGCATTCTAGTTGCCAGCAATGACTGATGGGCATCTCTTAAGGTTGTATCTGTTATTAGTAACTTTTCACTGGATTTAATCTCCTGGCAGAATTCTTTGCTGCCTAATGCTTTAAATCTGTCTCTACTACCTGGCTTAATTTCTCCATTTAATTCTGGCAGTCTGCTGGTATCAAATTCAGGCTTTTTGCCTCTGGTTTTATTGACGATAATATCACCTAGATAATCAAGGAAACCAATCTCCTGATCGATCTCTGCCGCCCCGGTAATTAATTCTATCTTTTTATCGAGGAAACCGGTATCTGCTCTGCCTTCTCTAAATTCTGAATCATTGAGCAGGTTGATCAGGAAGTCCCGGTTGGTCTTAACTCCCTGGATTTTCATCTCTTCCAGGGAACGGATAGTTTTATTGATGGCTCCTTTAAAAGTTCTATCTGAGCCGATAACTTTAACTATTAAGCTATCAAAATAGGGTGTGATTTCGGCACCGGTATAACCGTTGCCGCCGTCAAGCCTGATCCCGTTACCAGAGCCGGTTCTATAGAGGCTTATTCGGCCTGTATCTGGCCTGAAATCATTTCTAGGGTCTTCGGTTGTCACCCTGGCCTGAACGGCAAATC
>SLSL01000234.1 GCA_007130465.1 Halanaerobiaceae bacterium
CGGGGGAAAATTACTTCCTGGACAGATGATGGTAAACCTTTAAAAGTTTTTGGTATTAATGTTGATATCTCAGAACAGAAAAGACATGAAAAAATAATAAAAGAGCTTAATAAAGTGGCAGTTGCTTTTCAAAGTCTTGATAATGAAGAAGAAATCTGTCAGAAAACTATTGAAACAGCTAGAGAAATATTGAATTTTGATATGTGTAACATTGCTCTGGTTGAAGATAATAATTTTATTGAAGTAGCTTCGTCTGAACCAATAGAATTTGAATCACTGCCTTTAGATTATGGAATTTTGGGAAAAGCATTTAAAAATAATGAAAGTTATTTAAATTCAGATATAGAACAAGAACCTGATGCAAAACCAATAAGAAGCACATATAAGTCTGGCATGACTATACCAATGCAGGACATAGGTGTTTTTCAGGCAGTTTCAAATGAGAAGAATGATTTTAGTCAGAAAGATTTAGAACTTGCTGAGATTCTTATTTCAAATACTAAAGCAGCTTTAGAAAGAGTATATTACCAGGAAGAATTAAAGTATAAAGCTTTTCATGATAGATTAACTGATCTATATAACCGCCGCTTTTTTGAAATGGAAATGCAGAGGCTGGACGTTAATAGACAACTTCCTTTAAGTATTATTATGGCAGATGTAAATGGCTTAAAAATTATTAATGATAGCTATGGACATGAAAAAGGAGATGAGTTATTAGTAAAAACAGCTGAAATATTAAAAACTGTATTAAAAGAAGAAGATATTCTGGCCCGTCAGGGTGGGGATGAATTTGCTATCCTTTTACCAAATATTAATAATGAGCAAGCAAATAAAATAATAAAAAGAATTAAAAATAAAGTGAAAATGAAAAATAAAGATAGAGATATTCCTATATCTTTAACAATGGGTTCAGCTACTAAAGAAAATCCAGAGCAAAATATTTATAATATTTTACAAATAGCAGATGACAATATGTATCAGAATAAATTATCAGAAAGCAGAAGTAGTAAAAGTGATATTGTCTATAGTTTATTAAATACCTTAAGTGCAAAGAGCTCTGAAACAAAAAAACATGCAATCAGAATGACTAAATTGGCATTTAACTTTGGGGAAAAGTTGAACCTTTCTAATTCTGAGCTTAACAAACTGTCATTATTAACTACTCTGCACGATATAGGTAAAACTTCAATTTCAGAAGAAATATTAAATAAGCCAGGAGACTTAAATAAAGAAGAATGGGAATTGATGAAAAAACATCCAGAACAGGGCTATAAGATTGCTCTGGCTTCTGAGCAATTTGATTTGATAGCGGAAGAAATATTGGCTCACCATGAACACTGGGATGGCAGTGGATATCCCAATGGCTTAAAGGGTGAAGAAATCCCATTTTTAGCTCGAATATTATCAATAATCGATGCTTTTGATGTAATGACCAGTGATAGGCCATATAGCAAAGCTATTTCCAAAGAAGAAGCCATAACAGAAATAAAAGATTGTGCAGGCAGCCAATTTGCTCCAGAATTAGCTGAAAAATTTGTTGAAATGATGAAATAAAAACTTTAAATTCTAAATAAATAGTTTATCTTAAAGTATTATATAGGGGGATTAAGATGGATAATATGTCTCAAAAAAAAAGAAAGTAAACAGGACAGTCTGTTAGAATATTGTCCTGAAGCTTTAAACAGACTTTTAGTTGATCTGGTAGTTATGGTTATCGTGATTTTTGATAGTAATTTAATAATACAAAAGTATAATAAGGCTTTTGCGGAGATGTTAATTTATTCAGAAGAAGAAATTAAGGGGCTTAAGTTTTCTGAATTACTGGAGAAAGATATAGAATTAAGACTCCCTCACCAGGGGAGTACGAGTAAGCAAGTTTTTAAATTTAAAAGGGAAGTAATTGCTCAGGAGAAATGGCTGGGTTTTCCTTTTAACTGCTATATAATTAATGAGGATAATATGTTTCTACTGTCAGGCAGTTATCAACTCCCTGAAAGAGAGAAATATTTTAAAGAACTGACTAAACTTAATAATCAACTGACCAATACAACCAGGGAACTAACTCAAAAAAATATTGAGCTGAATAAAACCCGGGCTAAAATTGAAAAACTTTTAAGAACGGACGAATTAACCGGTATTTCCAATCGCAGGGCTTTTATGGAGTTTTTAAAGAAAATCTATTCACTTTCCAAAAGACATAATTCTTCTCTGTCAATGGTTACAGTTGATCTGGATAATTTTAAAATAATAAATGATACCTTCGGGCATCAAGCTGGTGATGAAGTCTTGAAAGCAGTAGGTAATTTGTTAGCAGATAATATTCGTCAGGAGGATATGGCTGCCAGAATAGGTGGGGATGAATTTAGCGTGTTACTTCCAGAAACTAAACAGGAGGAAGCTATTAAATTTGCTAAAAGGTTTAAATTAGGGATTGAAGAATTAAGTCTAGATGGGATTTCCCATGAACTATCAGCCAGCTTTGGGGTGGCGGAATTAAGAGATGAGGAATCTATAGGTGAGTTTTTGAGACGGGCAGATAAAAACTTATATAGAGCTAAAGATACTAATAGGAACAAAATGTAGGAATAAAATGGGTATCAGCAATTAAAAGAACTGAAAGGGTGAAATAGAATGAGTCTGCTTCTTAATGTTACCGATCATAAACTAGAAGAAATAGCTGAACGAATTTTTAAACTTCAGTTTGCCAGAGAGAATAAATTGGAAGAGGAATATGATGATTATAGAAAATCTAAGATGTTCAGGGATATTAAATATAACTTAAAAATTTTGGATGTTGCTGTCAGGTATGATGCTGAAGAGATTTTCAATGATTATGTTGACTGGCTGATAAAGCTTCTTTATTCCAGGATGAAAGATATTTCTCCTGAGAGAGTTAGGGAACAGATGATTAGTCATTATCAAATAGTTGGCGAGGTTATAGAGCAAGAATTTAGCCAGGATTATTATAAAAAAGCAGAGAACCATCTTAAAAATGCTATTAAAATTACAGAAGAAGTTGACCTGGAGAAGAAAACTTCCCAGGATACAACTTTTGACAATATAGAAGAAGCTGAGCTTAATAGATTGCAGTTTAAATATCTCAACTCGCTACTGGGTGCTGATAAAGATCAGGCCCAGAAGGCAGTGGAAGAAGCCCTGGATCAGAATATCTCGTTAGAAATGATCTATCAGAAAATTTTTCAGAAATCTATGGTCAAAGTGGGAGAGCTCTGGAACACCAATCAGATCACAGTAGATGTAGAGCATTATATAACCAGTATGACCCAGAATTTTATGATGCAGCTCTGGCCCCGGATTATGGATAGTGAAAAAACCGGGTTAAGCCTGGTGGCCTGCACTATTGGCAATGAACTCCATGAGATGGGAGTCCGTATTCTCTGTGATTTAATGGAGATTAAAGGCTGGAATAACATTTATCTCGGAGCAGCTATCCCTGTTGAAAATATTTTGACTGCTCTAAAAAAACATAAACCTGACCTGGTAGTTCTTTCTGTGACTATGCCATTTTATCTTGAACAGTGTGAGGAAGCAGTAAAGAAAATTAAGGCTAACGAGGAATTTAAGAGTATTAAAGTGGCAGTAGGAGGCAGGGCTTTTAGTATGGCATCTCATCTTTCTGAGAGCTGGGGGGCAGATGTAACAGCAGACAATGCCAATGAGCTGGCTAAATGGGCAGAGGATAATATATGAGAACCGGTAAGATAGCCCGGGGTGCACTTACCCTGGCTTTAATAGTAGTTTCATTTATGCTCTTTCGAGGTACAACCAGCATTTTCAATAGTTTCATTGTTCCTCTGGCACTTTATATATTTCTGAAGGATTTCAGGTTCCGTGAGTGGCTGACCACAATCCTGGCTGCTTTTATTCTGGTGGTAATATTTTTTGGCACTCAGATATTTTTTATGGTAACCTACGGACTGCTGGCCTTTCTGCTCTCAGTTGTTGCTGGCAAAAAAATCTATCTACGTATAATTATATTGATTTCAGGAGCAGCATTCTCGTTTGTTATAGCCATTTACCTTACAGACATTATTTTAGGAACAGCGATTCAGCAGGCTTTAACCTCTCTGGCAGGTGGAACTCAGGCTGGCTTCTACCTATTTGTCTTAGTAGAGGGAGTTGCAACAGGTACTATTTTAGCTTTTGCCAGCTCCTGGTTGGAGAAAAGGCTGGAACCTGGACTTTTTAGTAATTAGGGATTTTATCTTCTGAGTTAGGGAGGAATTAATTACAATGTTATTAAAACGGTTTGCCCTGGTTTTAATAATCCTGATACTGGCAGCCTTTGCCGGTGGATATTATTACTTAAATTATCCATTAAGTGTAGATATCGATTTAGAGGAAGAAGAGATTTATGTAGATGAAGATAATAGATATCAGGTTGGACCGGTAGAAGTGATAAAACTTGAGGGAAGTCCATATGAAATTGGTTATCAGCATGGCGAATTACTGGCTGACGAAGTTGAGGATTTAATAGTTTTAATGTATGAAGAAGCATTAGAATTTGAGGAGGAAACTCTACCCAGGAGACTACTGGGTAAGCTTTATATGCGGCGAGCAGCACTCAGTTTCTTTGATCAGATTCCTGAAAGATTCCGACAGGAGCTGCAGGGTGTTGCCGATGGAGCTGATCTTCCTCTCTATGATATTCTTTTGATAAATGTGTATGATGAACTCTTTAATCTGGATGGATGCACTAATTTAGCTGTCTGGGGGGAAAGTTCTTATAATAATGAATTATTAATGGGCAGAAATCTCGATTATTATTACCCTGAGGTTATGTATGACAGACAGATTTTAACCTATTATATACCTGAAGAAGGAAGTCAGTTTTTAGCTGCTGATTTCCCTGGCTATATAGGTGTTTTAACTGGTTTAAACCAACAGGGGCTGGCTCTGGGCAGCTTAACGGCCCAGGCTAAAGAAACGTCCCTTGACGGGGTTCCTACAGGTATTCTTTATCGGATGATTATGGAATCAGCCGCCAGTCTCGATGATACAGAAGACATGCTCAAAGAAAATTCAAGAACCATCGGGAATAATCTGCTAGTTGCAGCAGATTATTCGCAGAAAGCTTCTGTTATGGAAATATCTCCAGCTGAAGTTTATAGAAGAAGACCAGCAGATGGAAAGAATTTTATAGCAGTTGCAAACCATTTTAATGAACTTGAAAATGATCTTCTTTTTAAGAGCAGTGTTTTTCGCCAGGATAGAGCTGAAGAATTGTTAGTAAAATATACTAAAAGCGAAAACAACAAAAATGTTGAAGGTAGTGAAAATGACTTAAAGATGAACCGCCAGGATGTAATTAACATTCTTAATGACCGCGAAGAAATTGAAATTGAAGGATATGGTTTTCATTCTATCGGCAACCAGAGGAATGTTCAGAGTGCAGTTATTCAACCGGAACAATTAAAATTCTGGTTGAGTATAAATCAATCTCTACCGGCGGCTGGTCAGGGTTTTTATGGATTTGAACTTAATCCAGAAGAAAAAAGTTTAAGGGAGCATGGCTTATTTGAATCTAGAGGTGATATTGATGGATAATATATATGTTGGAGCTGATATTGGTACATCTTCAGTTAAAACAGTAATATATGATGAGAATTTCAAACAGCTTAAGAAGTTCTCTCAGAAATACAACCTTATAAGTAATAGGAAAAATCAGGCTGAACTGGATCCGGAAGAAGTTTATGAAGCTGTATTGCAAACTTTAAAGACAGCTATTCAGGAATCCAGGAATAATAATTATAAAATAGAGTTTATTTCTTTTAGCTCTGCTCTGCATTCTTTAATTTTTTTAGATGGGAATCATGAGCCACTGACAAACTGTTTAACCTGGGCTGACTCAAGGGCAAAAGATATCTGCAATAAATTAAAAAGCTTTTATCAGGAAAAGAATATTTATTCTAAAACAGGTTGTCCACTTCATTCTCTATATTTATCTGCTAAAATATACTGGTTTAAAGATAATCAGAAAGAAATATTTAGTCAGGCAGATAAATTTATCAGTATTAAAGAATATATAATTTATAAATTGACTGGAGAATTTGGAGTCGATTATTCAATTGCAAGTGGAAGCGGTCTCTTAAATATTAAGAACAAAGAATGGGATAAGGAACTATTAAACTATCTTGGGATTGATGAGGCCCAACTATCGCCATTGGTTGATAGTTACAATACTTATGAATCAAAAAGTATTGACTGGCTTAAGAATATTCCGCTGGTTATTGGTGGTGGCGATGGGCCTTTAGCTAATTTAGGTGAGCTGGCATTATCAGAGAACCAGTTTGTAGCCACATTGGGTACAAGTGGAGCGATTAGAGTTTTTTCAGACAAACCAGTTATTGACGATGATAATCAGAGCACCTGGTGTTATATGCTGGATAATAATACATACCTACCTGGTGGCGCCATTAATAATGGTGGGATTGTTTTAGAATGGTTAAAGAAAAATTGCTTTGAATTGACAGACAATTATTATGGATTAATTGATCAATATATAAAGGAAGTTCCTCCAGGCAGCAAGAGTTTATTTTTTTTGCCCTTTCTGACTGGCGAGAGATCACCTAACTGGAATCCTAAGGCCCGGGGAATCATATTTGGCCTGGACTATAATCATTCAAAAAAGGAAATTATCAAGGCAGCAGTTGAAGGTATCTCTTACAGGATGAGAACTATTAAAGAGGCCCTGGAGGCTAATAGCAATATCTGTAATGAAGTTATCTTAAATGGAGGTATTACTCAGTCAGAACCCTGGGTACAGTTGCTTGCTGATGTATTTAATGCCAGAGTAATTGTTCATGAAAATGAAGAAGCGGCAGCTTTAGGAGCAGCTATTATAGGTTCAGTAGCTTTAGGCTTTTACAATGATTATAATGCTATAGATTTTAACCATAAGAGAAGGTTGGTTAAAGAACCAGATCAGAAATTGGTTGAAAAGTATAATCAACTATATTCGTTCCATAAAGAGTTATATGACAGTAATGAAAGTTTGTTTAATAAGATAATATAAGTGGGATTTAAAATATAAAAGCAAATGGGTATTATACTTAATAAAGGAGGATTTCTGTGAGTAAAAAAGAGAAGATTATTTTAGATGTTGATACTGGACATGATGATGAGATTGCAATTTTGGTGGCTGCTAGGTCTGATAAAATTGATTTAAGAGGGATAACAGTTGTGGCAGGTAATCAGACTCTGCCAAAAACAGTAAAGAATACTTTAAATGTTTGTGATTTCTATAATCGGACTAAAAAAGAGCCTAATGCTGAAGTAGCTATTGATTTAGATAAAGAGAGATTCTGGGATATAGTTATAGAAAGTTTAAGTAAATATTAGCCAGAAGCCTACTGAAAGGGACCATAAATTTAATTAGGGAGCGATTATATTGGTTAAAGACAATAAAGTTATTGAAACGATGCTTAATCACAAGTCTATCCGGGATTATACTGATCAAAAGCCATCTGATGAGATTATAGAAAAGATTGTTAGAACCGGCCAGCAGGCACCTTTTGCCTCGCAGTTATATAGTGTATTATTAAGCAGAAAAGGTAATATACAATTTGGGGCACCATTATTATTTACTATCTGTGTTGACTTTCATAAGATGGAGAAGATCATGGAGAAAAGAGGATGGGAAGCTATAACTAATGATATAAGCATCTTATTGATGGGAATCCAGGATGCTGCATTGATGTCAGAGAATATGGTTATAGCAGGGGCTAGCTTTGGTCTTGGTAGTTGTTATCTCGGAGCAGCCCCCTATAGGGCAAAAAAGATTAAAGAAGAGTATAATTTGCCAGACAGGGTATTTCCCTTAGTTCAGTTAGTTATGGGCTATCCTGCTGAAGAGAAACCGCCACGGCCCAGGTATCCAATGGATTTTGTCTTATTTGAAGATGAATATCCTGAATTAGACGATAATAAAATTAATGAAGCAATGAAAGTTATGGATGAAGGTTATCTTGCCCAGGATTATTATGAAGAACTTAATGGTAAAATTCCTATTAAAGATGATGAGAAAGAAGATAAATATACCTATGAAGATTATAGCTGGACAGAGCATATCTCCAGGAAATGGGGACAGCGCTATCCAGATTCAGAAAGAATCTTAGAACAGCTTAAAGAATGTGGTTTTGATGTAGAATAGAAATATAAAGCTATTATATTTTAGCGTTACTGAGAATACCGATACAGTATGTAAGGAATTGCTGTTGGAATTAAAGAAGATTAAATGATTACAAGATTTAAATTGTGGAGGGATATTTTTGCAGAAAAGAGGTATTATCTGGACAGGATTATTATTTATTATAATTGCTATTTTAGTTATTCCAGCCAGCAGAGAGGTATTTGAAAGCTTAACTGATTCATATCCCTATATTATGGGATTTATTAAGTTTACTATCCTGGCAACTATGGGAGAAATTTTATCTTTAAGGATTAAAAATAGGCAATGGAAAAGGCCAACTGGTGTGGTCTATAGGGCTTTAATCTGGGGGTTTTTAGGCATCTGGATTACCATGGTCTTTAGTTTATTTAATTCCGGTGTAGCCAGCCTTCAGACTAGCGGTATGCTTCCTGGTGACCCTAATGGCTTATCACTTGCCTTTCAGACCAGTCTATTTATGAATATGATTTTTGCCCCAACGATGATGGGTTTCCATAGAATCACAGATACATATGTTGATAAATATGCCAGGGGTAAAAGAAATATTAAGCTTAATGGAGTTGTGAGGGATATTGACTGGGAGGGTTTTGTGACCTTTGTCTTATTAAAGACTATACCATTTTTCTGGATACCTGCCCATACCATTGTCTTTTTGATGCCTGATGTCTATAGAATTATTGCAGCAGCCTTTTTATCTATAGCTTTAGGTGGAATTTTAGCCTTTGCCGCTGCCAAGTAAAAATTAAAAGATGTATCTTAAATATAAGTAAAAATATGTAAGCTTGCCGGCCTTAATTGATATGGCCGGCTTTTAAACTTTTTAGTGGGTTTATATAATTATCCTTTTTAGCTTCTAG
>SLSL01000233.1 GCA_007130465.1 Halanaerobiaceae bacterium
AAATTACTTGAAGAGAATAAAGATTGGAAATGTACCGAGGAAAAGATGGCTTTAGCCAAAGACGACGCCATGTATATGCATGCACTTCCAGCCGATAGAGGCAATGAGGTTGAAGATTCAGTAATCGATGGACCTCAGTCAATCGTATATGAAGAGGCTGAAAATAGACTTCATACAGCAAAAGCTGTCATGGCCTTAACCATGGGAGGTAGAGGTTAATAATGGATAGAACCGAAATGGTCGATAAGATCAAAAAAGAAGTAGCCAAGTACGAAGATGATATGGTCAAGTTTATGCGAGATATCATCAGAATCCCTAGTGAGAGCTGCGAGGAAAAAGAAGTAGTTCAGAGAATCAAAGAAGAACTTGAGGCTCTGGATTTTGATGAAGTCTTTATAGATGAGATGGGAAATGTTTTCGGAAGAGTTGGAACTGGTCCCAGGGTTATAGCCTATGATGCCCATATCGATACTGTCGGTGTTGGTAACCCGGATGAATGGGACTGGGATCCCTTTGAGGGCAAGATGGAAGACGGTATAATCTATGGTCGTGGAGCCACTGACCAGGAAGGTGCAATGGTCTCGATGGCCTATGCTGGCAAGGTTATCAAAGATTTAGGGCTTCATGAAGAGTTCAGCCTTTATATGGTGGGTACTGTCCAGGAGGAAGACTGTGATGGACTCTGCTGGCAGTATATACTTAACGAGGGAGTCTTAGACCCTGAAATGGTTGTTGTAACTGAGCCAACTAACCTTAATATTTACCGTGGCCACCGTGGAAGAATGGAGATGGAAGTTATTACAACTGGTGTCTCCTGTCACGGCAGCGCCCCTGAAAGAGGCGACAACTCACTTTATAAAATGGCTCCAATAATTTCAGGTATAGAGCAATTAAATGAAGAGTTAAAAGTAGACCCATTCCTTGGCAAGGGAACAATTGCAGTTACCCATATAACCAATGATACCCCGAGTCTATGTGCAGTTCCTAATAGGAGTGCAATCCACCTTGACCGTCGTTTAACAGCTGGTGAAGATAAAGAACTGGCAGTTAAACAGGTTGAAGAGGTTGTAGAAAAGGCTGGTATGGAGGCAGAGGTAAGAATCTTAAATTATGATACCCCGAGTTATACAGGGTTTGTCTATGAGACAGAGAAATACTATCCAACCTGGGTATTAGAAGAAGACCATCCTGTTATCCAGTCAACAGTAGATGCCTATAAGGATGTCTTTGATGAGGAACCAAAGGTTGACAAATGGACATTTAGCACTAATGGTGTCTCAATAATGGGAAGAGCAGGTATACCATGTGTTGGGTTTGGTCCTGCTAATGAGATATATGCCCATACTGTTAATGATCAGATTCCTGTAGAACACCTGGTTAAAGCAGCAGAACTTTATGCAGCTCTGCCAGAATATCTAGAATAAAACTAATTTAAATACTTAAAGAGGAAGTTAATCTAAGCTTCCTCTTTAAACTCTTATTATATAAAAATTTCTTATAACAACTTTTTGATTGAATTAATTGAAAATTGTTTTTAGTGATTATATTAAAAACCTGGATATCAGGAAAAAGAGAGGTTAAATTATGTCAGAAGTTAAACAGAGAAAAGCTAATGATGATGCATATTATAAATTAGAAGATAGACCGCCATTACATGAGACAATTGTTTTAGGTTTTCAACATATGCTGGCAATGTTTGTAGGAATAATTACACCACCTTTAATTATTGCCGGAGTGGCTGGATTAAATGCTGCTGAAACTGGATTTTTTGTAAGTATGGCCCTCATTATGTCAGGTGTAGCATCATTTATACAATGCTATAAAGTAGGCCCAGTAGGTTCAGGATTGCTTGGCGTTCATGGCACAAGTTTCACCTTTGTACCAATGGCAATTGGTGCTGCTAATGCTGGTGGTATACCATTGGTTCTTGGTATGGCTCTAGCAACTTCTCCTGTAGAGATGATTATAAGTCGCTTTGTAAAACAGGCAAGAAAGTTATTCCCACCAATAGTATCTGGTACAGTTGTAACATTGATTGGCTTAAGCTTAATTGAAGTTGGCATCAGAGATTTTGGTGGAGGAGCAGGTGCTGAAAATTTTGGTGCACCAATAAATTTAGTTTTAGGAACTTTCGTTTTGACTGTTATAATTTTAGCGAATAGATTTGGAAAAGGCCTTGTAAAGGTTGGCTCAGTTGCGATTGGGCTGATTGCAGGCTATATTGTTGCAATCCCTCTAGGCATGGTTGATTTTCAGGCGGTAGCAGAAGCAGGCTGGTTTACTGCGCCAAGACCTTTATATTTTGGATTGGATTTTAGCTGGGGACATTTGTTGCCCTGGGTTCTTGCTTATTTTATAACATCTATTGAAACAATTGGTGATCTTACGGCTATTGCTGAAACATCTGGTGAACCTGTTACAGGTAAGCTACACAGTGATCGCTTAGGTGCAGGTATGCTGGCAGATGGAATTGCAAGTGCTTTTGCTGCAATTTTTAACTCAATGCCTAATACGACTTTTAGCCAGAATGTTGGAGTTATCCAGATAACTAAAGTAGGTAGCAGAGTAGTTGGTTATGCTGTAGCAGCAATATTATTGCTTCTCGGTTTTATTCCTAAAATAGGCGCCTTAGTTAGTGTTATGCCTAATCCTGTTTTAGGAGGAGCAACACTGGCTTTATTTGGAATGGTTGCCACTTCAGGTATAAAAATTATAACTAAAAAAGGTTTAACTGATAGAAAACTCTTTATTCTATCTATAGCTTTAAGTTTTGGATTAGGAATAAATTATATGCCAGAAATTGTTGACCAATTACCTGAATTATTATCAACAGTTCTTCAGTCAGGTGTAACAGTAGGTGCATTGCTGGCCATTGGTTTGAATTTACTATTACCAGGTAGTTCTTCTGAATAATAATTTTTATTTTTAAGGAGGACCTGGCCGGGGTTAACTAGAAGTTAATATATGCGGAATAATTTAGTAAAAATAAAGTTGGAGGTGAAACCTGTGAATGACTTAAAACAGGTTAATAAGTCGAAAAAAAGAGTTGATGCAAAGGCAAAAGTAACAGGTAAAGCAAAATTTGGTGCAGATCTCAAATTTGCTAATATGCTATACGGGAAAGTAGTTAGAACAAAATATCCATATGCTAAAATTAAAAACGTAGATATAAGTAAAGCAGAAGCATATCCAGGTGTAGAAGTTGTGATGACAGCAAAGGATATTCCAAATAATACATTTGGAGTTATTATTCAAAACCAGCGAGTTTTAGCTGAAGATGAAGCTATTTATATTGGTGATGGGATTGTAATGCTTGCTGCAGAAAGCAAAGAGGCTGCTGAAGAAGCAGCGAAATTAGTGGAGATTGAATATGAAGAGCTAAAAGGCATTCATGATCCTTTGGAATCTAGAAAACCAGATGCTCAATTAGTTATGGAAGGAACTGATAGTAATCAGGTTGTTCATCATCCTTTACGAAAAGGTGATGTTGAGACTGGGTTTGCTGAAGCTGATCTTATTTTAGAAAGAGAATATTCTACTCACTATATTGAACATGCTTATCTAGAACCAGAAGCTGTAACGGTAGTTCCAAATGAGAGACAGACTTTAGTGTCAGTTTATGGTTCAGTTCAGAATCCTTATGCTACTAGAGATGCAGTTGCTAGAGTCTTGGAGGCTGATTTGAGCCAGGTAAGAATTATTCAGGATAATATGGGTGGATCATTTGGCGGAAAAGATGAAAATATATCTTCAATGGCTGCAAGAGCTGCAGTGATGGCTCTGGAAACAGATAGACCTGTCCAGATGGTTAACTCAAGAGAAGAATCAATCATTGAAAGCTATAAACGTCATCCATATAATTTAAAATATAAAGTTGGAGCAACAAAAGAAGGTAAGTTAACAGCAATGGAGATAGAAGCCGTAGCAGATAGTGGAGCTTATGCCTGTCAGACTCCATTTGTTACCTGGCGTTCAGTAGTTCAGGCTACAGGGCCTTATGAAGTACCCAATGTCAAGACTGATACCTATGGATTTTACACCAATAATCCTTATACTGGAGCAATGAGAGGTTATGGTTCCCCGCCAACCTGTTTTGCTCAGGAATCATTAATGGATGAATTGGCAGAAGAATTGGGTATGAAGCCTGATCAATTAAGAGAGAAAAATATGTATAGACAGGGTTCTCATACTGCTAGTAATCAAAAATTAGATAATCACACTGTTAGTTTACAGGAAGTTCTCGATAAAGCTAAAGAGTCAATTAATTACGACAAGAAGTATGAAGAGTATTCTAAAGAACAGACCGGCGAAAAAAAGAGAGGTATAGGGTTGGCAATAAGTTATCGTGGTGTCAGTTTAGGTGCTGAAGCTATTGACACTACAGGAGGAATTGTTGCTGTTCAAAAAGATGGGAGTATAATTCTTTATTGTGGTCTGGCTGAAAATGGCCAGGGTTTAAGAACTGTATTTTCTCAGGTGGTCGGTGAAGAATTAGGAGTCAACCTCGACAGAATAACTTATATGGAAGCAGACACATCAGTTGCTCCAGAGAGTGGCTCAACAGTAGCTTCAAGGAGTACTTTTATGGGCGGTAATGCTCTTAAAAAAGCAGCTAAAAATGTTAAAGAGACAATGATAGAATTTGCTAAAGAAGAATATGGAGTAGAGGGAGAAATAATCTTCAAAGATAATGCTTTATATACTGATTCAGGTAAAAAAATAGAAGATTTTTCAAAAGTTGCCTCAGATGCGTTCCATAGTGGAGTGTTTTTATCTTCATATGGCTGGTATAAAGCTCCTAAAATTTCCTGGGATGAAGAAACAGGTCAGGGCAGACCATATTTCACCTATGTTTATGGTTGCCAAATAGCAGAGGTAGAAGTCGATACAGGTACTGGTCAGGTGAAGGTATTAAATATGGCTGCTGCCCATGATGTTGGTAAAGCAATAAACCCTGCCAATGTTCGTGGTCAGATTTATGGAGGAGTTGTGATGGCTGTAGGACATGCTCTAATGGAAGATCTTGGCTTCTCTGATGGATTTATTAATCATACAAATTTTGATGAATATTTAATTCCTACAGCAAAAGATATTCCAGATATTGATGCAATAATTGTTGAAAATCCTGATCCTGCTGGTCCTTATGGAGCTAAATCTATCGGTGAACCTACTGTTGAGCTTGGTGGGGCAGCAATTAATAATGCAATTGCTCTAGCTACAGGAGAGCGCCATTATGATCTGCCTCTGAATTTAGAAAGAGTCCTGATTGGCAGAGATTTGAGCAGGGAGGGTTAAATGATGAATAAAGATTTGAAATTTTATAAAGCTACAAAAGTTGATGAAGCAGTTAAATTACTGGCTGATAATAAACTAAAGCTTCTTGCTGGTGGAACTGATTTTATGGTAGATTTAAGAAATGAAGAAGATTTTTTAAATGGCTATGATGGCATTTTAGATCTATCTCATATAGATGAAATTAAAAAAATCATTGAAAATGATGAACATGTTGAAATTGGAGCAATGGTTACTCATAGAGATATAGTTGATTCAGATTTGATTAAAGAATATTATCCAGCTTTAGCTCAGTCTGCTGGAGCAATTGGGTCTACTCCGATTAGAAATCGAGCTACAATTGGCGGCAATATCTGTAATGCTGCCGCCTGTGCTGATACTTTAGGACCTTTAATTGCTTTTGAGGGCAGGGCTGTTCTAAAATCTGCAAATGGAACAAGGACTATGGATGTTTCTGAATTTGTAAAATGGCCATATGAAACTGGAATTAATGAAGATGAAATTCTAGTATCATTCATATTGCCTAAACCAGAAGAAGGAGCCTATAGTAGTTTCCAGAAGATAGGCCGTCGTCAGGCATTAGCTATTACCAGAATTAGTCTGGCAGTTAAAGCCGTTATAGAATCTGGAGTTATTAAGGAAATTAATCTAGTTCCTGGTTCTGCTACTCCTGTCCCTACAACATTTAGCAAAGTAGAAGCAGAAATTAAAGGAAAACAATTATCAGAAATAGACCCGAAAGAAATTGGTGAAAAAGCTGCAGAAGAGATGATTGGTATAACCGGTGAACGCTGGTCAACTCCATATAAAAAGCCAGCGCTGGCTACTCTTTTCCGCAGAGCAATTAAGAACCTTCAGGAGGAGGTAGCAAATAATGGCTAAAGTCAAAGTAGAATTCAAGGTTAATAATAGAGAAGTGCAAGTAGAAGTCGATCCAACTGAAAGACTCCTTGATACCTTAAGAGAGAGGCTTAATTTGACAGGGGTAAAAGAGGGGTGTGCTGTCGGAGAATGTGGAGCCTGTACTGTTCTCTTTGATGGTGAAGCGATAAATTCATGTTTAATTCCAACAGTTCAGGCTGAAGGTAAAGAAGTCCTAACAATTGAAGGGCTGGGAACAGAAGATGAACTTGATCCATTGCAGCAGTCGTTTATCGATTATCAGGCAGTTCAATGTGGCTTTTGTACTCCAGGAATGATTTTATCAGCTAAAGCATTATTAAATAAAAATTCAAGTCCTACTCGCGAGGATATTAAAGGTGCAATAGACGGTAATCTCTGCCGCTGCACAGGGTATGAACAGATTATTCAGGCTGTTCAGAATGCTGCTGATGGTGAGGTGGAAGCCTAAGTGACTGCTACTTTATTTAAAAATGTTAAATTTATAATAACTATGGATGAAAACAAGCGGAGACTTAATGGTTATGATCTCTTAGTTGAAAATGGAAAAGTAGCAGCTATTGAAGAGAATATTGAACTTACAGATAGAGAAGATTTAGAAATTATCGAGGCTGGAGACTATTTCATGTTTCCAGGCCTCGTTAATACCCACCATCATTTTTATCAGGTTTTAACCAGGAATATAAGAGAGGTTCAGGATGTTGAACTATTTGATTGGTTGAAATATTTATATCCAATCTGGGCTAACCTAACACCAGAAGCTGTTTATTATAGCGCACTTGTTGCCTGCGGCGAGCTTCTTAAAACAGGCTGTACAACTGCGCTAGATCAATATTATGTATTTCCTAAACAGCAGGATTTAAATATTCTCGATCAAGAATTTAAAGCAGGTAAAGATATCGGGATCAGGCTTCATGCCTGTAGAGGCAGTATGTCATTAGGTGAAAAAGATGGAGGACTGCCTCCTGATGAAGTAGTTCAGACAGATGAAGAAATTCTTGAAGATACAAAGAGGGTTATTGAAAAATATCATGATCCCGCACCCTTTGCAATGCAGAGGGTAGTAGTATCGCCATGTTCTCCATTTTCAGTTACTAAAGAGTTAATGGAGAAATCAATTAAACTGGCAAGAAAATATGGAGTTTTAGCTCATACCCATCTTGCAGAGACAAAAGATGAAGATGATTTCTGTCAGGAAAAATATGGTCTAACACCCCTAGAATATATGGAAGAGGTGGGCTGGATCGGTGAAGATGTCTGGTTCGCCCATGGAGTTCATCTTGGCAGAGAAGAACTTAAAAGAATGGCAGAAGCAGGCACAGGAGTAGCCCATTGTCCTGCTTCTAATATGAAGTTATCATCAGGTGTGGCATCTGTTCCAGAGATGTTAGAATTAGGTGTACCAGTAGGCTTGGCAGTTGATGGAAGTGCAAGTAATGATGGCTCTAATATGATAGCTGAAATGAGACTGGCTCTTTTACTCCATAAACTACAACATGGAATAACATCTGTTGGTCCTGAAGACATATTGGAAATAGCAACTAAGGGAGGCAGTGAAATTCTTAAACAGCCTGAAATTGGAAGTCTCGAACCAGGTCAGGCAGCCGATCTATTTCTTGTTAGTAGTAAACGCCTGGCATTTGCAGGTGGTTTATCAGACCCAGTTTCTGCTTTAATCAATACTGGAACCAGCCAGGAAGTTGATTTAACAATGGTTGCTGGCAAAATAGTAGTTCGTGATGGGCGCTTAACTACTATCGATGAAGAAGAAGTTGCCGCAGAGACAAATAGACTAGCTGATGAAATGCTTTCTGAGGAGGGGGCATAATGCTTATAATAAAAAATGGAACCGTGCTAACCTTTAATAAAGATAATGAAGTTATAAAAGATGGAGCTGTAGTCACAGAAGGAGATAATATTCTGGCCGTTGGAAAAACAGAAGATCTTTCCGAAAAGTATCCAGATGCTGAAGAAGTTGATGCTAAAGAAGGTCTAGTTATTCCAGGTTTGATAAACTCCCACATGCACTTTTATAGCACATTTGCTAGAGGTATGGATCTTAAAACAAATCAGCCCCCAGCTAATTTTATTGAAATTCTAGAGAAACTATGGTGGAGAGTTGATGAAACTTTATCAAATAAAGAAGATCTGTATTACAGTGCAATTTATCCGATATTAGAAGGTATTGAATATGGTACTACTACTATTTTTGATCATCATGCCAGTTTTGGGATGATAGAGAATTCCCTTGATATTCTAGCTGAAGCTGTAGAAGATGCTGGTATTAGGGCCAGTCTTTGCTTTGAAGCTTCTGACAGAAATGGTGCAGAGAAATCAGAAGCAAGCATCCAGGAAAATGTAAGATTTATAGAAAGTCTATCTGAAAATCATAAAAATTATTTAACAGGTAAGGTTGGTCTCCATGCATCCTTTACTTTGAGTGATTCTTCACTTGAAAGGATAGGTAAAGAAGCTTCTCGATTTGGAGTACCCTGTCATATACATGTAGCTGAAGGAAAAGCAGATGTTGAGGATAGTAAAAAGCGAGGTTACTCAGGTGTTGTAGAAAGGCTTGATAAGTTTAACATTCTTCAACCAGAGACCCTGGCCATTCATGGTGTTCATCTTTCTCCA
>SLSL01000240.1 GCA_007130465.1 Halanaerobiaceae bacterium
TAAGATATAATATTAAGGCTTCAATTAAATTTACTGAAGTAGCAATCATGGCTAAAAAATTATCCATAGTCACAATATTTTCGCTATATTCTTTCCTGGAACTATGAAAAGGTGCCCTGATAAGAATTAAATTAGCCTCTATCTCCTGCTTCTTAACAGGAAATATCTTCTTGAACCCAAAATCAAAAGGAGTTTCTGAAGCCCCATGATGATAAATAATCGTATTAAATTCTTTTCCTTTCCACTGAGCTATCCTAAATAAAGCATCAAGCTCACCAACCAGCGTACTTGCCTTCACCTGATAATCACCTTCCATATCTCCAGGAGACATCTCTGGTAATTTAACTTCCAGAGAATCCAGATGCTCCTCTAGAGGCCTACCAGATAAATCCTCGCGAAAATACTTTTTTATAAATAGCGATCCTAGAGAGATTGAAGCTGAATCTATTAATCCATGTATATCCATTGTAATCCTCCTATGCTGTCATTATATATATCAATATGCTTAATTATTAAACCTGAAATCACATAATTCGCAACCCTCTGCAATAGTTCCACTACGATCCAATTTAACTCCAATAGCCGGGAACATCAGATAATCTAATTTGCATGCATGCTCTGCCAGTTCAAATTCTTCTTGTTGATAAAGAAATTTTACAATGCCACATTCTAGATAATCAATTCCCCATATATATTCACTATCACTATCAACCACTTCAAAAACAAAATCCCCGGTATATTTGCGCTCCTGTGAGATTCTTGCCTGTCTTTTCATTAACCTAATAAATAATTGACTCATCCAGAGTTTACCAGCAACATTTCTAGCTAATTTAGGTATCGTCTCCATATAAGCTATAGTAATCTCTTCTAATAACTCAGCAAACTGATTTAAATTAACTCCTTTAAAGCTCAATACTCTGTAGATTGCTAGAATTACTGCTGCTTTTATAGGCATTTCATTATAAAAATTCTTTCTCCCTCCGATATATGGTAGATCAGGAATTAAATTTATAAATTCTTTCTCTGCCAATAACTGCACCTCTACAACAAACTCTTTATCATAATGAGAAAGCAATACTTGATTAACAGTTTTCATTAGACTATTAAAACTTTTGAGAGCTCTTTTATCAGAAATCTGCATATTCTTTTTTCCAATTCCCATAATATCCCCCCCCGGTAAGCTTTAAACAAAAATTATTTTGACTAAAACTCAAATTACTTAATTTTTTCTGTATTCTTGTTCTCCCAAAAAGATGAGCTCTCTAAACTTGCTAAATTTACTTTCTGCTTAAAATAATAATCTTTTGGCCAGGAACGAAATATTGATTTCTTGCCAAACATTAGCTTTGTAAACAGAGAATCAGGAACTGGTGCCCAGCCATCACCCATATTCATTGTAATTTCAACTATCTCCTCTTCTCGCTCAAGAGAATATTTACCAGAAACAGTACCCATATCTGGATCAGGTTTGATCTCAATCACTCCATTATAAACCTTCCCAACATTAAGATTTCGAATATCTGGAAACCCTGGATTAAACTCCACTAAAAAGCGATGCGCTTCTGACTGGTGTTCCATCTTCTCTAAACTACCATCTAAAGAAAAAAACAATTTATTATCATTAATAGTAATTGAATCATTGATGAGTTCATATTCGGCAAGAACTTTCTGACCGGCACTGGCAAATTCAATAATCTGACAATCAAGACTATAACGGGTATAATAACGCCACTGAAAGTCTTTAGGAATCTTATAGGGAAAAGCATCTATCTTATGAGATCTTTCGCCTATTGTAAGTTTTATCTCAGTTTTATTTTTCCTAATAAAATCAAAATCATAAAGGAAAAAAAGAGGCAGGTAAGAAGGTTTTTCTGTACTTGATCCCACAGGTGCTAAAAGATTCAAACCAGAACTCTTCATTTTCGTCTTTTCTATTATTTCTAGCGATATTTCTCTGTCATATTTATCAATAAACTGAAATGATAAAACCAGACATCCACCATCCTTTTCAAAAACAGTCTTCTCCAACTCTACCTGCAGCTGCTCTTTCAATCCTTTGCCAACTACATCAAAACTAGCTTGATTATCATCCTTTAAATATAAATCATCATATACATCAATATATCCATCATTTCTATAAGCAATGACTCTGTAACCATCTCCAGTATCACTACTGGAAAAATATTGAGGCTCCAGAGCAATATATTTAGTATCTGGATTGTTCTCAAAATTAATTAATGCTAGTTTTTTTAGAGGACTGTAATTAAAGCTAAAGGGTAGAATAATAGATTTTCTCTCAGTTGGGTTGTCATTCGTATTAATAATTCTAACCACATCCTATTCTATTTCATCATTTACTAATTAAAACATAAACATTAAAATAAATCTGAGTCTAAATTAAATTTAAATAATACATAACCCAGATAAATCCTAAACCGGCCAGAGTATAAATAGTATAACTTAAACGCCTATAAAAACTCTTATTTCCCTTCACCCAACTCCACAGGGTAAATATAAGAGTTAGCCCAATCAATCCTGTAATAAGATAGGGCAAGATATAAATAATTTCTCCAAAGTCACCAATATCACCAAAGAAAATATCAGGAACTCCATATGCCGGGTTAATACTGCTAAACATATTTACAGTGCCTGCAATAAAAACAACTATACTAATGCTTGCCAGCAAAATTAATGCACCAGTAATGCCTCTTTTATCAATACGACTTAGTTTTACTCTGAAAACCTTATCGACTAGAAAATTTCTGATGCTAGTAATTATCATCCAGATAGATAAAAGTAAGATTAAAACTGTTATTCCTCCTAAAAAGATTCTGGATTCATGCCATTCTACCTTCTGAAAAACTCCTGGCCCTCCAGTTATCAGTAACATACCAAGTTCTTCATCTTCGATAAAAGCAACCTGATCAATAAACTGTCCACCATGATGATTCCGATTTTGAAATAGCCCTGTTTCAATTTTTCCTAGCTGTAAACTATCACCATAAATATTAAGTCTTAAAAATCCTTCTTCAGTAGCTTCCACATTTGCCCTCTGAAATAAATATATTATCATCTCTTCGCTGCTAAAGTTTCTCCGGGTTGGATGATACTCGCCTATATAAGCTTCATTAAATTCTCTGATTATATTACTATTTTCTCCGGATAATTCATTTAGATCTCCTGGAAAATATTGATTCATAAAACTTTTAAAGAAATTGTTCATCTGCATCTGCATTGGATCTCCACCACTATAGGAAACAAAAAGCCCAAGTTCATGTTCTGGCAAAAGATAAAGTCCACTATAAAAAAGAGTGGTTGCCCCGGTATGAGCAATAACCTGCTCACCATTGATTCTATCCCTGGCAAACCCTAGAGCCATTCCCTCAATTTCAGGATGATGGCTAAAATGATAATTATGCATTTCTAAAGCAGTCTCTTCCTGAAGAATCTGGTTATTTTCAAAACTGCCCAGTTGCAGGTGAGCAAGCATGAAATTGGCTATATCATTAGCTGTTGTGCTCATAGCCCCGGCAGCATTATTTGATATATATTCAAAGTCTCCCTGGTGATATTGTCCACCAGCATATTTATAGGCCCTGGCCAGATCCTCACTTAAATGATCAGGTAATGGCTGACGGAAAGTACTATTATTCATATTCAGAGGTTGAAAAATATTTTCTTCCACATAGTCTTCAAAATCCATACCTGAAACTAATTCAACTATATAACCAGCCAGTCCGGTGGCATAATTTGAATAAGCCATAACATCCCCTGCCGGGAATACTCTAGCTGGCAGATATCTCTTTAAATACTGCTCAAGAGTAAGCATATCATCCTCTAAAAGCACAAATAACCCTTCTCCTACATCTTCAAAACCTGGAGTATGGGTCATTATATTTCTCAATGTGATTGGCTGATCACCAGGAATAGTAAAATCAAGATAGTTATTAATATCTTCATCTAGGTCTATTTCACCCTGTTCCACTAACTGCATCACTGCTGTCCAGGCGAAAAGTTTAGAAACTGAACCTGGTCGAAAAAGCGTAGTCTCTGAATTAACAGGAATCCCTGCTTCTAAATCACTAAAGCCATAACCTTTAGAAAATAAAAGCTCGCCTTCATTGACTATCGAAACGACTGCTCCAGGTATTCTATTCTGATTAATCTGGGCACTAATAACACCATCTATAAAAGTCTCAACTTCTAATCGATCCAGCTCAACTGCCAGGACCTGGATTGAGAAAAAGACTCCGCAAAGCAGAAAAATTAATGTTGACATTATAATAATAAACTTAGTCTTTCTTTTAATATTCATCGTACTTACCCCTCTCAAATTACTAAAAATTTTACTCAATCCAGCTTAAACTTTAAAATCCAATTTCTCTCGCTTGCAAATTCGCATAATAGTATCTTTACCAGTTATCAAAGCAGTTGGCAGTCCTCCAGGAGGTTGCAGCCACTGACCACTAAGCCAGGTATTATCCAGACCATTAATATTTCCAGTATGATTCAACTCTTTCCCCTGTATCGTTGGCCAAAAACCCATAAAAGCACCTTTATAAGCATTACAATATCTCTGATAAGTCTGGGGAGTAGCCACATCTAGAACTTCTAGTTTATCTTTCATATCAGGAAAACGGTTTTCCATTGCAGAAATAATAGCCACTCTAATTTTATTTTTCTCCTGGTTATAAGCCTCTTTATCCTTTGCCAGGCTTTCCCACTTCTCAAGTTCTGGCTCATATTGATTAATCGCAAAGGTTATAACTGTATTACCTTCAGGGGCAAAATCTGGTTCATAATTATAATGGGTCATCTGCAAAAATTCTACAGGCTTATTATTTTGTTTAATACCCAGTTCATCTACATTAAATTTTAAAGTCCGTGGAATATCTTTAATCTCATCATGATAACCTATTCCAACATAGATATTTGAAGCCAGTGGATAATCTTCTGGATTATTAAATCTCTTCTCAAATTCAGGATCAGGATAGTCACCATTAAGAAGTCCTTCATATAAAACCTTAGCATCACAGGCTGCAATAAAATAATCTCCCGAAAATAGTTCACCATTCTTAGTTCTAACCTGTTTAACCTGTCCATTTTCAATTTCTAACTTCTTAACTTCAGTTGAGGTTTTTATAGTTCCGCCAAGTTTCAGATAGCGATCCTGCATCCGGAGAGCCAGTTTCTTTGAACCTCCTATTGGAATTGATGACTGCCCACCAGTAAATGTGCCTAAGGCAAATACTATTGGCAGCGCACTATAATTACCTTCAGGCATAAAAGTACCTATTGCATGCTTTAAAGCTGGATCTTCAAATCTATCAGCTAATTCACCTATAGTGATTTTATTATATTTATTTATCACCGGGCCAACATTTCGCATTGAAAAGAAAAATTTTGCCTTTTCCATGATATTCATTAAATCAAGAGGTTTACCTGAAGGAACCTCAAAAGTATGAAGCTTTTTGATATCATTACAAAACTCTTCAATGGCCCCTTTGTCGTCAGGTGATATTTCAATCCAGCTATTTTTTAGCAAGTCAAGATCTCTGTAAAAATGAACAGTTTTTTCTTCATATTCCACTGCCATAAAACTCTCTGGATGATAAATCTTTACACCATCAAGTGCACCTACTCTATCCCAGAGTTTGCGTAAAGCAGTGCCTTCTTTAGTACCTACCAGCCAGTGAATACAGCCATCAATATGATAACCATTACGATCCCAGCCAGTACATTCACCACCAATAGTATGATGTTTTTCTAAAATTTCGGTTTCAAAACCATTTAATTGGGCAAAAATGCCTGCGGAGAGCCCGGCAATTCCACCTCCAATAATAATAATTTTTTTCATAATTTATGATCCCCTTTTAAATTCTCTTTTTAAAGAATAAATCCAGCTATAATGGAAACCCCAACAGCAATAACATTACTCATACTGTGCATTATCATTGGATATATCATACTTTTTGAACGTTCATAACAAATTCCATAGACCAGACCAAGTCCTCCTGCATACACCAACTGGAATGGATCATAGCTCATTGTAAATGGAAAGAAACCAAACCGGATATGAGCTAGGGCAAAGATAATAGCTGCGATGATATTGGCATTACTTAATTTTCCATTAAAAAATCTCCCCTTAATATAAAGGGAAAGCATTGTAATAGCAAAGGCCCTAAAAATCAACTCTTCAGATGGTCCAGATAAGAAAAGCTGGAATCCAAGCTGACCCAAAATATTTCTTATTGTTAAGGGATAAGGGAAAGTATTAAAGGTTTCAGTGAAATAAACAATTATTAAGGATACTATCATATAAATGCTAAATATTATTGCAAAGAGCCGAACAAAATACAGGCCAACTTTTTTATCTCCTAAAGTAAAACCAAACTTGAAATTTTTCAGTTTTGCAAGCATTAACATAACTACAAGAAAAAATAAAGCCTGAACTATATGATGGATAGAAATCCAGGCAAAAGCTCCATCAGGATCAATACCTGCATAATTAAATTGATCAGCAAATAAACCTGCCAATCTAGGAATCCCAAGAAGGATAAAAGCCATAAACAGTATCCAGACTATCTTTTTAAAACTATTTTTCATTTTAATCAAGCCTTTTTATTATAATGTCAAACTCTTTCAACCTATAACCAGTATAATTATTTAATTTTTTCTAAAAGGTCAGAAGGTAGATTTTTCTGAGATATCCTTAACTTGCGGTCTACTCCATCATCATTAAAGTCTATAGCAATAGCAGAGTTTAATCTATTAATCTCGATCTGGGCAATCTCTAGATTATATATTTTACCAGATGACATTACTAAAGCAATGTTATCGTCAGAAACTATTGCCGATTTAGGATAGGTGCTAACATTCATTGTCCAGAGAAATAGGAAAACAAAACCCGGTATAGTTACAAACCAGTAATCACTTCTTGCTGCCAGCAAAATTATAAATCCTGAAGCAGAGATAAACCATAATATAAGGAAAAGCCAGCTTAATTTAAAAATATTTTTGTTTATTGAATAAATTTTCATTAAAACACCTTCTTATTTTTAAGCTTTTATAACTAAGAACCCTCAATATTAATATAAAAAAGAAAAAAATAATCAAGTCAGATTATTCAACACTGTAATACTTGCTAAGTTTATCAATTGAAGGAATATCAACTTTATTTCTATCTATATTAGTCATTAATTCTTTATAAATATACTCCATCTCATCCCTTGCATCTCTGGGATGGCCTTCAACACTTGATTTAGCAAATTCTTTCCGCATCATCCAGCCAATTAAAGCTACCATTAAAAAATTAGGGATATATTTAAAAACCTTAATCACTTTAGGACTTGGCGGTATACCTGAGAGTTCAAGAGCTTTAATAGCTTCTTTAGTTGCCTTCATGGCATCATATAATAATTCCTTATCATTACCCAGTTTCTTCATATCAATACCAGAGGCATATATAGCTGGAACAAATCCTGACATCAGCATTGCCGCATGATACTTTAACCAGTAAACCATATCAGTTCTAATCTCAACTTTATAACCTCGCATCTTTCTTAATAATTCAGCTACAGCTTCAGTTCTTGGCCTTATCTCTCCATCAACTTCTCCAATCGGTATCTTATATTGTTTTTTCTCATCAATTTTAAGCACAACAACTTTAGGATCTTCCCTATGGCCACCAGGATAAGGAAAACCTAACATCACCCTGTCTTTACCTAAAGCATTTATTAAGGCTTCAGGCCCGGCAGCATTGTTACCCATAAATAAATAGGTCGGTACATTTTTATTTTTTGCAAGGTCTGGAATTATCAAATCAGCATGATTCTTCCTCATTGCAACTATAACCAGGTCATAATAATCATCAGGTTTAAAGGAATCGACAACTTTAACTTTCTCGACTTCTTCTATCTCTGTACCCTCAATATTAATGATAGCTCCATATTCTTTAAGGTCTTCTAATCTCTTGCCCCTGGCCAGAAGAGTAACATCTTCACCGGCTTCATTGAGCCTGGCAGCCATTAAAGTTCCTAGCGGTCCTGCCCCGAAAATTAAAGTTTTCATATTATCCCCTGCTCTCGATTTAAATCTATACTTTGCAAAAACGACTTTAAAACCATATTAAATTTCCACGGGTTATCCTGATTGGCAATATGATGAGCATTCTCAATTTCCACTAAGTCTGACCTGTTATGACTATTATGCCATTTTATCGAAAGCTTCTTAATAAAGTTAAGATCATGATCTCCATAAAGAATTAACATATCATGGTCGAGAGGTTTTGAAAGGCCATCTGACATATCATTAAACATCTCCAGAGTTAAATGCTTGATTAAATTTTTCCCATTAGCTGAAGTTATCTCTTCCAGGTATTCCTGGGTATCAACTTTAAGAGCTTTATGGAGGGCAAATTTTTTGTAAAGAAAGTTTTCTGGCACTAAAAGCATTGTTAAAGACGTAAATGGCTTAAACGCCTTAATAATTGCTGGATATCCAGGATATAAAGAACCTCCACCTAAATGGACTGAAGCAATTACTCTATCAGGATCCTGTTCAGCTATTCTCTGGACAACAAAACTCCCTAGCGACTGTCCAACCATCACTGCTCTCTTAATTTCAAGGTAATCCAGTAGCTCAACAATTAACTTTGCAGAAGTCTCTGAAAATTTATTGTATTCATCGATATTTGATGATTTTCCATGACCAGGCAAATCTAAAATAATAACCCGATAGCTGGATTCAAAAGCAGTGGCCTGCTCTAAAAA
>SLSL01000184.1 GCA_007130465.1 Halanaerobiaceae bacterium
ATAATAAATTGTGCCGCTAATATCCTGCATAAGCAAAAACCTCTTTTGAATTGACATTCCATTATTTAAACCACAAATAATATTATACTATTTATTGGAGATTAAAACAAATTGGCAGCTTAATTTGTCGCTCTAATAAGTCGACATATATTGCAGATGAAATATTGCAGCGACTAGAGTAAGCTGCCAAGATAATCAGCGATCTCTTTCATGCCATACATGCCGGCCCTGGCTTCAGCTGGTGGATTGTAATTGGTATTGGTGTTGACATCATAGGTATAAATCGTGCCGACGGCATCTCTGATAAACTCAATGCCGGCTATCTGGATATCGTTTTCAGCGAGAAACTGCTGATAGCTAGATATAAGAGCGCTAATAGTATCCAAATTATCGGTTTGGTTATTGGTTTTGCTTAAATGGTTGGTCGGGCTAGAACCTCTGGTATTGCCAGGATTGTTAAGGTTCTTAGGGGCTTTAATATCGGTCAGGTCTTTCATGATCTCAAATTTATGATCGGTGGTGGGGCAGAACTGATCTCCGACCTGACAGACATCTGCCGGGCAGAGCTCAAAGCCCTGGGAGGCATCTACCCTGACGGCATAGAAGAACTGACCGCCGATAAATTCACACCTGGTTATATAATTATCTGGTGAATCGATATATTCCTGAATCAGGGTGATGCCATCGACAGACTGCTGGAATTCCTGGCTGTCGATGTAATTGGCCAGGCTGTCAATATCATTAAAGAGCTTGACACCGAGGCCTTTACCGGCCCGGTTATGCTTGGTTATAAACTGGCCCTGGAATTTCTCTGCGGCCTTGAGGATATTATCTCTGCCAGCAGCTGCAACGGTCTTAGGGGTTCTAATCCCGACAGCCTCTAAGGCGGTATACTGGGCCACCTTGCTGACCTCTAGCTTTAAGGCATTGCTGCTATTGATTACTGTTCTATCGTGATTTTCAAGCCATTCAAGGACCGCTGCAGTGTATTCAGGGGCATAGCGATGGCCTCTGGTATGGGATGAGGCGCTCATCCGGTTATAAAAGACTCCTTCAGGTGGTTCAGTTGTGAGATCCAGAATGCCCTGGTCAAGGTGCCAGTCTTCATAGGGCAGATCCTTTTCCTTAAGTGCTTTAAATAAAGGTTCGGTCCATTCATCATTTTCGTGGATTATATATATTTTAGGCATTAGATTAATTCTCCTTAGTTATTATTTGGGGAAACCAGATTATTAAATCTTAAATCTATCCTATCCACTTTTTAACTACTTCAGCGGCAGACTGGATATCCTGATAAAAACGAAACTCTCCAGTAAAGTTGGCCATATCTTCTTCATAATCTCCAAAATCATTAACTAATCCCTGATAACTATCATAATCTCTAATTATATCTTCTGCGAGGTTTTTAAGGGCATTATTAACTTCATCTTCAAGATCATCAAAACCAAACCTGGCAGAATTTACAGCAAGCTGGTCCCAGAGGAAGGATCGTTCTTTTTCCAGGCCACCATCAAAAAGATATCTAAAATAATCATGGAGTTGTTCAATATTCAACTTATTATTTGCTATTAAGGCGATTAAAGAATTAAAGGCAGCTACTCTAGAGAACTCATAGATTTCAGGATTCTCAATAATTTCTTTGATCTTTGTTATATCGCCATTATATACAGAAGATATTATAGCAGAACCATCATCAGTTAGGATATCTCCTAAAAGATAATAAATAACTTTTTCATCAGTAGCACTAAAAATATCCAAAACTAATGGGAAAGCTTGCTCTTCTTTAAACTCAGCCAATAAAAGCATGGCCTCACCTGATATCTTTGAAAAATCATCAAACTTAACGGATTCAGGATTTTCTTCATATTCTTTAACTTTATTTGCTGTATCTTTTAGGATACCAAGTAATACTGGAGTTAATTCTTCCTGATATTTAGAGGCATCGTTAAGACCTTCAATAATATCTTCATCATCACTAAAATTAATCTTAAAAAGAACTTCAGCAGCAGGGTCAGAAATTTTATCATTAAACCTTTCAATAAATTCATTTAACTTATAGTCATCAAAAGTTTGATAAAGTTGATCTCTTAAAACTCTGCTAATAGTTCTGGTAAGTAAGATACCTATCCTGGCTATTCCAGCAGTAGTTAAGCTCTCATTTTTAAATACATTATTTGGTTTTGGTAAGTCATCAATATCATTTTCAAAATATTTATATTCAGCTATTCTATTAGCCAATATTTTATAGGATTCTTTCTCATCAAGAAGCAACTCTTCTGATATATCCTCAAGGTAATTTAAGATTTCATTAGCAGGTTTTTCCAACCAGCAGATACAATCTAGAATAACCCTGTTATCAAAGATATCTTCTGGTTTACTTTTAATAATATCCTGGAAAAAGTGCCTGTCTTCCTGATAAAATTCTTCAAAACTAAGCCTATCATAATTATTTTTGAGAAATTCATAATATTTAAAGGCCAGACCATCATAGTCATAATTATTATCTGCTGGCAAATTATTTTCAATTGAAAACTTTTCATTTCCATAAGAATTTATATAAATAACAAAATACTTAAGATAAATACTCATCGACCAGTAATAAAAACTATAAATATCATGTTCAGATAAACTTTCAAAGATCTCAAGATTATCCAGCAAAGTCTCTATTAAATTATTTATCTCAGGATCACCATTCCAGTAACCAACATATTCTGGCAAATACTCTGCTAAAACAGGGAGTAACCAATCGCTATCAATTTTTGTCATCAATTCAACTGCCTTTTCCTGCTGACCAGACTGAGCAAAACTATAAATCAGGATCGAAATAATTTTAAAGATAAGGTTATCACCTAAATAAACCTGATTTATTTCTGGTAAATCCTCAGCCAGATAATCACTGGATTTTTCTGTCAATAACTCAATAGCAGCAGCCTCTTCTCCAGAATAATCTAATGCAATGGCATAATAGTAATAAAACTCTAAAGATAATTCAGATTCCTGTCCACTTTTTCTGGCCTGTTCAACTATGGCTTCAGCAGTTGCAAGAGCTTTATCGTATTTATCCCATGATAGATACCATTTAACTGGAACTTCATCCATATCATTAAACTTATTATAGAATTCTAGAGGTGAGATCAATGATTTAATTATATATTTAAGAAGGTCATCTTCATCAGATTTGCTTTCAATTTTATTAAAATCGAGATTTTTATCAAAAAACTTCAATAGACGTGACATATTATCATTATTATCTTTTTCAGCTGCAATCTTTCTAAAGTTGTCATAATAAAATTGAAGGGCCTGATTAATATTTCCAGTTTCAAATAAATATTCGAATAGAACACCATAGCTATACTTTTCTTCAAAACCTGGATCATCCATTAAAGATTCTAAAACATCTGAAGCCTCAGAAATATTATCAGTTTCAAACAATGAAACTCCATAGAAGAGTTTAAGATCAGGGTTTTTAGCAAATAAATCTCTTTTTAATTCATAAAAATCTAAAATATCTTTGAAATAACCCTCCATAAAAATATCATCCAGTAATGCTAAGTAATATTCATCTTCAAATTCATCAATTCTGATTTTAGCCACTCTAGCAATATACTTAAGTACCTCCTCATGAAAATCATAATAATCAAGTATACCAATACTTAACTCAATAACTTCTGGATCAACAGGATAGTCATCTAGCATTTGTTCCATAAGATCTAAAATTTCATATTCATTATCAGTCAGACCCTCAAATTTCATTAATTCACGCAATTCCTCTAAATATTCTTTTTTGTCTTTCTCCGGGCGGTTTCTCAGGCAGCATTTCTTATATTTCCTGCCGCTGCCACAGGGGCAGTTCTGATTCCTTTCTATCTTATAAGACCTTACAACCCTATTATCATTTAGATAATAATTAACCAGAGTTCTAGGATTTGGTATACCAGACTCCATAATTGGATCTCCATTTAAATTATTTGATCCTAAAGTAAAATCATCATTAATAAAATTATCCATAATAACACCTCTTTTGAATTTTTAAAATCTTATATTTCTATCAAGTACTCCTATAAGAAAATATATAAATTACCTTTAATCTCATCTTCATTATATTCTTTAAAGTTCTGGCTTTCAGCCCAATCTAGCATGAACTGGTGGTCCTCATCTTCTGGATCAGAAATAACCTCCATAAACCTCTCAAAACCACCAACACCTCCAACATCTTCCGGTGGAGCAGTTCCAGCGCCATCGACAAACTCTGGATCTATCTTATTATAATCTTCAATAATCTCCTCCACCTCAATATAATGGCACCAGTTATCGCCAAAATCATAAATATACTTAATTCTGGCTGGAAGGTAATCTTTTAATAAACTGGCTTTTTCAAAAATCATCTCAAAATCCTCTTTATCAAATTCAAGTTGATTTTTATTAAAGAGATACTGCTCCTCATCACTAACCACGTTATAAATAGCTTTATAGCCATCTCTATGATACTCAGAATGATTCCAGTTTTTACTGTCATCTTTTTCCTCGCTGTAAATAAAGAATTCATGTAAATGATAATCCTGCCAGCTATAGAGCTTTTGAATAACCTGGTGGAGATTATAGAAAAAATAGTTCATTGGTACAATGACTCTTCTCCAGGCCTGATATTCTCCTAATTCAAGCTCAATCTTAAGCAAAGCACCACTTACCTGTCTCGGACTTTTGCCATAATAGTCTTCTAATAACTCAATCAACCTTTCATAGGGCTTAAAGTAATCTTTAGAATCGCTTTCAGAAACAAGCCTGTGGCTAATCTTTCTACCAATATATGACTGAACAATCTCATTCTCAATATAATCATCACCATAAAATTCAGCATCCTTACAATTTTGATTCATTCTAGCAACTAAACTCCGGTTTTTAGTTTTGTTAAACTGAATCTCATCGTATTCATTTAAATACCCTGCAATTACATCATCACTAATACCTTCTGCAATCATGGTTTTTCTAATCCCTGCTTTGATTAACTTATCAATATTTTTAAAATCGTTTTTCTTTAAACCATACAAGACAACAGCATAATAACAGGCATCATTAGTTAAAATAACTGCTTTTTTACGGCCTAACTTAACTAGATTTGCATGCCAGCAAAATAATGGGTTTATATCTGCCTGGATTTCCTTAAATTCTTTAATACCAAGTTCTTTCTGGAGCTTTCTGGTTATCTGGATTAACACAGTTTTCACATCCCTTTACAAAAATTAAATTACCATCCTGCAGCATCAATTAAAATTATCATTAATATTTTATATCTCCTGCTTTCTTAAGTAGATTCATCAAAGGTTTATTAATATATAGTTTCTGACGACCGATTTTCTCAGATCTCATTAAATTAATTTTTTCTAGTGAAGAAAGATAATTTGAAGCCGTTTTTCTTGTAACATCAAGTCCATTTTGCACATCTTCAATCTTAGTATAAGGCTCATTAAATATTATTTCAATAAGTTCCTGAGAATAAATCGATGAATTTCTTTCCTGAAAAACATTTGCAGATGCATCGACTAACTCATTTATATCCTGTGCCAGTTTTAAAGTGCTTTTTGAGGTCTCTTCTATTGCTTTTAAAATGTATAAAACCCAGTCTTCCCAGGAATTATCATCAGTGACCTGACGTAATAAATTATAGTACTGCTGTTTATTAGCTATTATATATCGACTGAGATAAAGGATAGGACTATCTAGCAGATCCTTTAAGATCAAATAGAGAAGATTGATTATCCTGCCAGTTCTACCATTACCGTCATAAAAAGGATGAATAGCTTCAAATTGATAGTGAATTACAGCCAGTTTAATCAGGTTATCTACTTTATCACTTTTTGTATTTATATAATTTTCTAAGTTACTTAAAAGATCAATAATTTCCTGATAAGTTTCTGGTGGTTCATGAACAATTTCATCAGTAGCCTGATTAATAATCTTTGTTCCAGGAACTTTTCTTAGCCCACTATTATTTTTCTCAATAATTTTATGAATTTCAATAAAGATATTTGTAGATAAAAATTCTTTTTGATTCAAAAGTTCATAACCATGCAAGAGAGCTTTTCTATAGTTAGCAACTTCCTTTGCTGCTGGGTCTCCCTGATTTGAAAGAGCCAAGGTTTTATATAATTCATCATGGGTTGTAACGATATTTTCAATCTCAGAACTATCCTTAGCCTCATTGATAGTAACAGCATTAACCAATATATTTTTATCTGGCAATAAGTCAGCATAACCTTTTAGTTCAGCCAGAAATCTATGTGACCTGGCTAACTGCTTTAAAACCTTTTTAGTTTCTAATTCAACATTTGGAGGTAGTTTTTTTAATTCACTCATTTTATCTCCACCTTCAACCAAATTATATGTGTACTCACTACCTATATCAGAAAAACATGGGTAATTTAAAGCTAAAATTACTCATATATTTATTCTACCACAATAAATCATTTAATGAAAACTGATTCTGGCAGTATAAAAGCTATTATGTTATAATTCTTTTAAGGAGTGAGGACTATGAGAGAAATAAACCTTGAAGAATACAATAAAAGTAAGAGGGAACGGAAGCTGAAGATGTTAAAAATTCGGGACCGGCTGAGAGAGGAAAATAGTAATCGCTCTGGCAGTAAAAATCGCTCCCGGGATAAAAGGATTCTCTTATATAAGCTTGCGCTTAAAGCAAAAAAGCGAAAGTTTGAGAAGATTTCTGATAGGGAGTATAGGTTGTTGGATAATGAGTAATTACAGGGGTGAAATTAATGAGTTATGAAAAAGAAATAAAAAAAATCCTTTCATCTGGTAAGGATGAGCTTGATAAAAAAATAGAAATTATTGCAATCATCACCTCTGCTATTGAAGAAAGTTTAAATATTAAACCAGTTGTTGTCGGCGGTCAGGCAGTAGAATTTTATACCACTGGCGGCTATTCAACAATGGATATCGATATAATCTGTGAAAGCTCTATAGCTGATATTGATGATATCTTAAATAATTTAGGATTTAAAAGAGATCAAAAATATTGGGTTTATGATGATGAGGAACTTGAATTAGCAATTGAAGTTCCATCAGGCCCTCTGGCTGGAAATAAAGAGCGTATAACTAAAGTTCATACATCTAATGGACATACTGCTTATTTTATTGGGATAGAAGACATTTTAATTGATAGATTAAACGCTTATGTCCACTGGAAAGAAAGTTGGCAGGAAGAATGGATATTAGGAATGATGATATTAAATTATGATGAAATCGACTGGGATTATATCCAAAATAGGGCTAAAAATGAATTGGTTGAAAGTAATTTAAATGAGTTAAAATTTAAAGCTAAAAAAGTTATTGAAAATGATATAGATAATTAGTTCTCCTCAAAACAATACAAATATAATAGTGAAAACCAGGAGGCCATTTAAGCTTCCTGGTTTTGATTTATTTGCTAAACGCCGACACCGATATAATCGATATCATACTTGGCGACTTCATCATGCTTATAGACATTGCGGAGGTCGAAGAATACTGGATAGGCCAATAGGTCTTTGACCCGCTGGAGGTCTAACCGGCGGAACTGATTCCACTCGGTAATCAATATCAGGGCATCTGAGCCTTTCATGGTATCATATTCATTGGCGCAATAGATGATATCCTGCTCGTAATCCTTGAGACGCCAGGTTGATTCTTCCATGGCCTGGGGATCATAAGCCCGGATCCTGGCTCCGGCCTCAATCAGCTGAGGAAGAATTGTCAGCGCAGGTGACTCCCTCATATCATCGGTCTCTGGCTTAAAGCTAAGTCCTAAGACGCCAAGGGTCTTGCCTTCGAGATCATCGAGGCGGTCGGTAATCTTTTCGACCATATGCTGCTTCTGATACTCATTGGCCTCAATTCCGGCCTGAATCACCTTAAGATCGACATCATGCTCATTGGCGATCCTGACGATGGCTCTGGTATCCTTAGGGAAACAGCTGCCACCATAACCTGGGCCACTATGTAAGAACTTATCGCTAATCCTGCCATCCATACCCATAGCTCTGGCAATCTCCTGAACATTGGCTCCCACCTTCTCGCTGAGCACAGACATCTCATTAATAAAGGAAATCTTGGTGGCAAGGAAAGCATTAGAGGCATACTTGATCATCTCGGCAGTCTCCAGGTTTGTATAGACAAAGGGCACATCATTTAAGTAAAGGGCCCTGTAAACCTCACTTAAAATCTCCCGGGCCTGCTCGCTCTCGGTACCGATAACGATTCTATCAGGATGGGTAAAGTCATGGACAGCCTTACCTTCCCTTAAAAACTCAGGGTTACTGACGACATCAAAGTCAAAGTTGGCGCCACGGTCATCGAGTTGCTCCTGGATGGTAGCCGCAACCTTCCTTCCAGTTCCAACAGGGACAGTCGATTTATCGACGACAACTTTATAGCCATTCATATTCTGGCCAATAGTTTTAGCAACCTCGAGAACAGCGGTGAGATCAGCACTGCCATCTTCAGCTGGTGGGGTTCCCACAGAGATAAAGAT
>SLSL01000018.1 GCA_007130465.1 Halanaerobiaceae bacterium
GCCCGCTTTGAATGGCCTCTTGATTCAATAAAAACTCCCATCATCCTGGCTGCAAAGCCTAAAGGATAAAAATCTGATAATATTTTTAAATTCTCAAGTCCAAGTTCTTCAGCCCAGGCCTTTTTAGTTGGCACTGGCTCAATACTGATTCCGAAAGGAACTGTAGCATTATCGATAAAATCCTGATAATGCTGGTCTAGATCTTTCATCTGGTTGGAACAGGTCGATGTCCAGGCCAGAGGATGAAAGGAAAGCAGTTTGAATTGTTGATCATAATCACTAATATAAATATCTTCACCTTCCTGATCTGGCAGAACAATTGCATTGGGATTATTCCCTGGTGAGATTACCATATCAGATACCCCCTCTTATTAATGTTTGTAATATTCATGCTGACCTTTATAAGCTTCAGGTTCTATTCTAGTTCTCAGGCTGTAAAGCTCTTCCTCAGTAGCCAGCTTAAAGTTTTCTACTATCTTTAAATTCTGCTCCAGGACCTGCATCGAATCTATTCCACTGACCAGAGTTGAGATCGGTAATGAGAGGCAGTAGGAGATTGCTTCTTCAACAGATAGATCAGTATTAAAGATCCGGCCGCTGGCTAAACTTTTCATGCCGATAACCCCAATTCCTCTCTCTTCTGCCTGGGGAATTAATTGCTGCTGAAAGCTGCGATAATGATAGTCAAGAATATTGACGGGTATCTGAATTGTATCCCAGTCGATATCTAAATCCAGCATCTGCTGATGATAATGAGGATCTTTATGACCTGTAAAACCAAGGTACCTGATCTTGCCTGCTTCTTTAGCTTTAAGGGCAGCTTCTAATACTTTCTCTTTTTCAATTCTGGCAGGTTCTCCTTCACTGATGATCTCATGAAACTGCAATAGATCAATATAATCAGTCTGCAGCCTTTTTAAACTATCTTCTAATTGCTTATTAAACCTTTCAACTGTCCGGCCATGATTTTTTGTCATCAGAAATGCCTTTTCTCTATAACCATTCTGAAGTGCTATACCCATTAACTTCTCGCTGAGCCCGTTATGATAACACCAGGCATTGTCCAGAAAAGTAATACCCTGATCAATTGCTTCTCGGATCAATTTAATTGATTCTTCTTTTTCTAAGAGTCCAATATGATAACCGCCAAGTCCAAGAATAGAGACTTCTTCACCTGTTGATCCCAGTTCCCTGGTTGGTACTCTGCTGGCCATCTTTAACACCTCTTTATATTGATTTTATTCTGTTAGTTCTATAAATAATATTCTACAAAAATTGTTTTAGACCTTTTTTTGAAAAATTCTTTCTTTGCACTCCCCCCCTCTTTTCTTTTTCATTAAAATAGGGTAAACTGGAAATATCATTCAAATAAAATTTGGAAAGGTGTGATGATTCTGGCTAAAGTTACTGGACCTTTGATGTCTTTTGATGCCAGTGGTAAGTTTGCGAATTTAGTTAATTATAAATGGAAGGGATTTGATGTCGTCAGGGCTTATGTAAGTTCTAACCCCAGTAATACTGAAAAACAGAAAGAAAATCGGGCTCTCTTTGGTGCCGGCAGTAAATATTATAATTTATTAACTGACTATGATAGAGAGGCCTGGAATCGGATTGCTGGCAGGGGAGTAACTGGCCATAATGTTTTAACTAAATTGGCCAGAAATTCTTTGAAAGAGACTGGAAATTTTGCTTTAGTTCACAATCTTTATATCGATAATTTAGTCCCTGGGAAGGCAAGGATTAATTTTAAGATAACAGCTGATATAGATCTAAAATTAACCCTTACCGATATTAAAAATGATAAGATGAAGACCTATGCTTTAAAAGCCAGAAAGAATCAATTGAATTCTTTTACTCTCTCTAATTTAAATGCTGAATCAGACTACAGTTTTATATTTAAATCTGAACAGGTTCTCTCTAATCCCCCAGGAAAATTAATTCAAATCGGAGATGTAACGACTGGTGATTATTTTATTAATTACGGACTAGTCTGTCTCGATAACAAAGGAGAAGAAAGTCTGATTCACCATAGAGTTGAATTAGATAATGATAAGATTGATGAAAATAATCCTATAAAACTTGAATATCAAGGCCTTAAAACTTTTGATAGATTTTATCTTTATCGGCTTAATAATAATCTAGGCTTAAATGAAGGTTTAATAGCCAAGGCTATCCCTCCACAAATTGTATTTAATGATTCTGGAAGACAGGCCATTAAAAAATTTCCTGGCATTAAAAGTAATGAAATGATAATTACCGGTTTTTCAGGGCTATATAGTTTTGAAAGTTTTTAATTCTAACTGTATGAAAGCCGGAGCAGACCCGAAGGAATCCCGGAGCATTCCCGGAGGAATCCCGGAGCATTCCCGGAGCATTCCTGGAGGAAAAATATTCTATCTAAGTAGAAAACTCAGCTTATAATTAAAGAAATCCTGGCTGGAGCAGTTGGAAATGCTCTGGCCAGGATCTTTTATTTTAAATATTATATTTTAGTTGGCATGTCTGAGGCGCATCTTCTCGTCGGTTATCTTCTTTCTGATTCTGATGGCTTCAGGAGTAATTTCTACTAATTCGTCCTCAGCAATGAATTCCAAGGCATCCTCTAAGGTCATTTTCTTTGGAGGTGGAAGTTGGATGCCTTCATCTGAACTATTGGACCTGACATTGGTTAATTTCTTGTTTTTGCAGGGGTTGACTGTTAGGTCGTTCTCCCTGTTATGGAGGCCGATGACCATGCCTTCATAGACATCAGTACCAGGTTCAATAAATAACTTGCCCCGATCTGTTAGATTGGAGAGGGCATAAGCTCTGGCAGTTCCTTTATTTGCTGAAATAAGCACACCATTATTCCGTTCTGGAACTTCGCCTTTAAATGGCTCATATTTTTCAAAGGAGCGGATGATTGTGCCTTCACCACTGGTGTCATTGATAAATTCGGTCTTAAAGCCTATCAGCCCTCTGGTTGGTACCAGATAATCCAGTTTGACATAATCGTTTTTCTGCATCATTGACTGCATTAGGCCTTTTCTTTTATTTAATTTCTCGATAACTGTCCCTGAATATTCTGCTGGAACATCGATTAAGACTCTTTCTATCGGCTCATGGCGTTTGCCATCGATCTCTTTCATTAAGACTTTCGGCATTGAGACTGCCACTTCATAGCCTTCCCGGCGCATATTCTCCAGGAGGATTGATAGGTGGAGCTCTCCCCGGCCTGAGACTTTAAAGGCATCTTTATCCTCTGTCCGCTCAACTTCTAGGCCAACATTAACTTCTAGTTCTCTATCTAACCTGGCCTTAAGATGCCGAGTTGTCAGGTATTCGCCGGCCTGGCCGGCAAAGGGAGAATCATTGACCTGAAAGTTCATCGAAAGAGTCGGTTCTTCAATATCGATTACCGGTAAAGGCTCTACCTGGCCTGGCTGGCCGATTGTATCTCCTATTAAGATCTCTGGGAGACCTGTAATTACAGCGATATCTCCGCTTTCAGCCTTTTCTATCTCAGACTGACTTAAGCCCTGATAGCTGAAAAGCTTATTTATCTTACCTTTTATAATTTTACCGTCTCGCTTGCTGACTTCAACTTTTTGTCCCTTTTCAATCTGGCCCTGATAAATCCGGCCGATGCCCATTCTGCCCAGATAGTCATCATAGGCAAGATCATAAATCTGCATCTGCAGTGGCTCATCATTCTTATCTGGATAACTTTCAACTCTATCTATAATTGTATCAAAAAGTGGGGTCAGGTCTTCTCCCTCATCTTCTAGATTATATTTAGCTATTCCTTCAGTTGCTATTCCATAAACTGTTGGAAAGTTCAGTTGTTCATCACTGGCATTGAGATCTATAAAAAGATCTAAGATCATATCTTTAACTACTTCAGGCCTGGCATTCTTCTTGTCGATCTTATTGATTAAGACAACAGGCTTTAAGCCTTTCTCTAAGGATTTCTGAAGGACAAACCTGGTCTGAGGCATTGGGCCTTCAGCAGCGTCGACTAATAAAATTGTTGTATCGACTGACCTAATAACTCTTTCAACTTCTGATGAAAAATCGGCATGGCCTGGGGTGTCGACTATATTTATTTTATAGCCATCATGTTCAATGGCACAGTTCTTTGAATAGATAGTTATTCCTCTTTCTCTTTCTAAGTCATCACTATCCATAATACAATCAACGACTTCCTGGTTTTCTCTAAAAATTCCACTCTGACCTAAAAATGCATCGACCAGAGTCGATTTGCCTGCATCTACATGGGCAATAATTGCTATATTAATAATTTCTTTTTCTCTCATTTGTATCTACTCCTTTTACAAGACCATTATTCATTATACACTATCAGACAGCTTTATGCAATTAATCGGATAGTTATATCAAATTTAAAATAAATAGAGCATTTTATATGATATATTAGTCATATTTATATATTTTTATAGTTATATGAAATGTAATATGTAAAAACTTGATAATATTTTTTCATGATGATATAATAAATACAAGAAATAAAGTAGAGTTAATCAATAAGTATAAAATAACAACTATTATAAAGAGAGGTGTCGGATTATGAGTGATTTGAGGGAATCTGTTCTTTTTGCAATAGAGAATTTTAATGCTGCTTTTAGAAGAATAGATGATATTAATCCTGAAGAAGTTGAACTGGAAGAAAAGATTATGGATAATCGGATTATGTCTATTGAGAGTTATTTAAGATTTTTAGAGCGAGATGGGATTGATGATTTTAAAAAGATTAGAGATATTATAGAGGGTGATAATAATGGCTGATAAGATTTATTATAAGGTCCAGTATCCGATGAAAAAAGCTATTGCAAAGTTAAGAAAGATTGATACCGATGCAAAGAATTTAAAGAAAGAAATAGATAATTTTTCTGAGACTGAAAAGGGTATGATTAAAGATTTTATCATTAACTGGGAGAAAGAAAACAAAGAAAAGTTAGAGAAATTTATTCAGGATTTAAAAGAGACAACTTCATAAATTTTATTAAACCCTGGTTTCTGGCCAGGGTTATTTTATAACTAAAATACCTGAAAGGATGATTTACCTGTGGAGAAGATTAAAGTCGATAGTATTCTGGAGTATAAATTTTTATCTGATTTAAAATATTCACCTGATGGAAAAAATCTTGCTTTTAAAGTAAGCCAGGCTGACAGTGATGATAATGAATATAATTCTACCCTCTGGATTTATAATATAGAAGAAGATAATTTTTATCAGCTAACTGCAGGCAGGAAAGATGGTGGTTTTGCCTGGTTAAATAATCAGGAGATAATCTTTACTTCTAAACGAAAGGCTAAAGATAAAAATGATGAGAAGCTTCTGCCTGAGACTGAGTTTTATAAGATAAATGTTAATGGTGGCGAGGCCGTGCATTTTAAGACTATTGAGAAAAATGTCGGTGATTTTAAGGCTGAGAGCCAGGGGCAGATGATATTTACTGCCATGAAGGATTTAAAGGAACGAAGTGAAGAGGAATTAAAGGAAGATAAAGATTATCAGGTTGTAGAGGAGATTCCTTTTTGGGCAAATGGCAAGGGATTTACTGATAGTTACAGGAGCCATCTATATAGTCTGGATTTCGAATCTGGTGAGATTAAAGAGCTTGTTGGCGATAAAAATAATGTTGGCAATTTTGTGATTAAGGATAATAAGATTGCCTTTACCATGACTTACTTTGAGGATAAGGCTGAAATTACCAGTAATCTTTATCTATATGAGCTGGATAGCGGTAATCTTCATCAATTGACCGATAGAGTTTGGTCGATAAGTATGCTTGAATTTAAGAATGAAAATGAAATTTATTTTGCTGCCAATGATTTCCAGGATATGGGGCTGAACTCTAATCCTGAACTTTATAAAGTTGATACTGATAACAATAAGGTCATCCAGTTAACTGAGGAGATGGATAAGAGTCTCTGGGCTTCTGTCGGTAATGACTGTCGCTTAGGGGGCGGCCAGTCTTTTGCTGTTGAAAATAGCGAGCTTTATTTTATTTCGACTGAAGGCTATAATGCCTATCTAAATAGATTAGATGATGGCCAGATTGATAGTATTGTTGATAATGAAGGTGCTGTTGATCTCTTTGATATTTATGATGGCCAGATTGCTTTTGTGGGCTTTAGAGGCAATCAACTTCAGGAATTATATATTTATGAGAATGGCGAGGAGAGGCAGGCTAGCTCCTTTAATGAACAGGTTTTAGCTGAAAAGATGGTCTCTGAGCCTGAACATTTTACTGTTGAGACTTCAGATGGCCTTGAGCTGGATGCCTGGGTAATTAAGCCTGTTGGTTACCAGGAAGGGGAAAAGTACCCGGCTGTGCTGGAGATCCATGGCGGTCCCAAGACTGTTTATGGTTCTATCTTCTTTAATGAGTTTCAAATTCTGGCCAATGAAGGTTATGCTGTAATTTTTAGCAATCCAAGAGGTAGTGATGGCCGGGGGAATGAATTTGCTGATATTAGAGGAGGTTATGGCGGCAGAGACTATAAGGACCTAATGGAAGTTACCAATGCTGCCATTGAACTTTATGATCTGATTGATGCTGATCGGCTAGGAGTTGCCGGCGGTTCCTATGGCGGTTATATGACCAACTGGATTGTTGGCCAGACTGACAGATTTAAGGCTGCTGTCTCCCAGCGGAGTATATCTAACTGGGTCTCGATGTTTGCCACCACTGATATTGGCTATTATTTTGTTAAGGACCAGGCTGACGGGGCAACCCCCTGGAATAATGTTGATGAACTCTGGGACAGTTCTCCTTTAAAATATGCTGATAAGGTGTCCACTCCGACATTATTGATCCATTCTGAGGAAGATTATCGCTGCTGGTTGACTGAGGCTCTCCAGTTCTTTACTGCCCTTAAATATCACGGGGTTGAGAGCAGGCTGACTATTTTCAAAGGCGAGAATCATGAACTTTCCAGAAGCGGCAAACCTGAGCATCGGATTCGCCGCTATCAGGAAATGGTCGACTGGTTTAATGAATATTTAAAGTAATTAATTTGATTATATTCCTGGCTGTCTCCTGGAGTAATTCTGGAGTGGCCAGGATTATTTTATTTAATGAGGCTGGTTTATCAATGATTGAGAAAGCTGCATCTATTCCTTCCTGATAAACTTTCTGATAACCATCACCAAAGCTGCCTGCTATTGCAATAACAGGTATCCCTTGTTTTTGAGCCAGATGAGCAACGTGGATCGGGGCTTTATTGTTAACAGTCTGAGAATCGAGCTGGCCTTCGCCGGTAATAACAAGGTCTGCCCCTTTTAATTTTTCTTCTAAGCGATTGGCTCTGGCGACTATATCTGCCCCTTCTTTTAGCTCGCCATTTAAGAAAGTAATTAATCCTGCTCCCAGACCACCTGCTGCTCCAGCTCCTGGCAGCAGCTGGAGGTCTCTATTATAATTATCTCTGACAAACTGATTAAATTTCCGAAAGTTCTGGTCCAGTTCTTCTACCTGTTCCTTGCTCGCACCTTTCTGGGGCCCATAGATATATGCCGCTCCATTCTCGCCATATAAGGGGTTGGAGACATCACAGGCTATCTCTAAATAGAGTTCTTCTGCTGGAGGATAGAGATTTTCTTTTGATACTGAGGCTATCCTGTGAATCTGGCCGCCTCCTCTCCCGATTTCCTGGCCCTCCTTGTCTTTAAAAGTAAAACCTAAGGCCTGAAGTGCTCCGATACCGGCATCCATGGTGGCTGAACCGCCAATACCTAAAATAATATGGCGGGCTCCTCTCTTAAGGGCTGATTTAATCAACTGGCCGGTTCCGTAGGTTGTCGTCGTTCTGGGATCTGCAGTTACAGGATCTATATAACTTATTCCTGAGGCTGCTGCCATTTCGATTACTGCTCTATTTCCATCCAAAATGCCATAAAAAGCTTTGACTTTATTACCTTCAGGTCCAATCACCTCTTCTTTAATCATCTGGCCGTCATTGGCATCAACTAAGGCCTGGACTGTTCCTTCACCGCCATCAGCCATTGGAACTTTGATTGTTTCTGCTGCCGGAACTGCTGCTTTAATTCCTTTTTCTATATTTTCAGCTACTTCCAGGGCTGTCAAACTTTCTTTATATGAATCTGGTGCGATTATTATTTTCATTATCTCTTCCTCCTAAAGTATAAATTCTTATTATATATATTAACGATTAAATTCATATTTCCTTTACAATTGATTATTATAATTTATTTAGAATCAAATAAATATAAATTAAGTGAGGTGGAAGGGATGAAAAGAAAGTTTTTAGTTCCAGTTTTAATCTTAGGTTTAGTCTTTTTAGTCGGAGTTTCAACTCTTGCAGTCGAAAGCAGAAACGAACCTGTAAATAATGCAGCCCA
>SLSL01000228.1 GCA_007130465.1 Halanaerobiaceae bacterium
ACCGATTTAAAGGCATCTAGAATCTTCCTGTCATTAATACCTCTATTCTTAATCTGCCGATCTATCATCATAACTCTCTCTTCATAAAATTCTTCAGTCATATAGATCCCCCTCATCTTAACCTTTAATACATAAAACAGGTTTTAACTGGGCAACTGGATAGGCCAGGTCACTAATCTGTAATGAACTAATTACTTCTGTAATATCTTTATAGGCAAGAGGTGATTCATCTAAAATATTTTTGCCAGCTGAAACAACTTTAACATCCCCCAGACTCCGCTGGTGATCCTGTCTGCTAATAGACTTTTTAGCCTGGGTTCTACTCATCTTCCTCCCTGCCCCATGGGCCGTTGAATTCAGGGAAAGCCTGGTATTTTCAGAATCAGCAGATTTCACAATATAACTTCCAGTTCCCATAGAGCCTGGAATTAACGCCTTACCACCAGGTTCAAGTCTGGTAGCACCTTTTCTGTGAACCAAAAGGTCCATCTCTTTGCCATTTACAAAATGCTTTTCTTCTCTGGCGATATTGTGGGTATGATCATAGAAAAGTTCGATATTGCTATCAGGATAGAGTTCATTAAATACCTTTCTGACAGTCTCTGTTAAAAAAGTTCTGTTGGCATAGGCAAAATTAGCTGCAGCCCCCATGGCACCTAAATAGTCTCTGCCCTCTTTGCTATCCCAGGGAAAGAAGGCCAGATTATTCGTCGGAAAACTCAGACCATATTTATCTTTAGTCTTTTTGGCTAAATCTATATAATCAGTGGCTACCTGGTGGCCGAAGCCTCTGGAGCCAGTATGGATCATGACCATTAAGTCTCCCTCTTCTAAATCATCGCTATCTGATACACTGGCAACTTCCTGCAGCTCAACAAAGTGATTACCAGAACCCAGGGTATTTAACTGCTCAATCCCCCGGTTAAGGGCCTCTCTGGAGACAGCATCTGGATCAGCCTCTTTAAAATTACCATTATCTTCACAGTTGGCAGCTGCTTTCCTGGATACATAGCCGGCTTCAATCAATTTCTTTACGCCATCAGCTAAAATCTCTTTAAATTCCTGCTCACTAAAATTTAAGTTAGAACCTTCGCCAACCCCTGCTGGTATTGCCTGCTGTAATCGCCTTAAAACTATATTCTTATCTTTAATATCAGAAACCTTTAAGCCAGTCTTTAATAATCTCACTCCACAGTTTATATCAAAGCCTACAGCCCCAGGAGAAATAGGTCCATTCCTGGCAGCAGCCATCACACCGCCAATTGGCAGGCCATAGCCCTGATGCAAGTCTGGCATGCCTGCAACCACTTCTATTCCAGGTAATGTCGAAGAATTTAAGAGCTGATTAAGAGCCGTCTTCTCAATCTGATCGTAAATCTCCTTAGAGGCAAATAAATAAACTGGGCAGTTCATATTTTCTTCCTTTGGAAACTTATAAAAAGTCATTAATTTTCACCTCCATTATTATCTCTTTACTTCATTATATCATTAATCAGATAAATGTCTAATAGAATAAATAGCTTGATATTTCAACGACTATGAGACTACAATAATTAATGTCAGAATATAAATATAAATCATTCAAGTCTTGCTATTACAACTTTTGACTTAGCTGTTGACAGAAAGTTTAACCATGTTATACTTGTCCTAGAATACAAGAAAAGGAGGGGTTAAATTGAAACTTACAGGACTTCAGGAATTCTTAAGAATCGAAGATAGAAATGTAAAAAAGCATATAAAAGCAGAAAGAGAAGCAGAACTTCGTCGTGAAAGTCAGGGAATTTTAGGCCTCTAAATTAGAGGAGGGTAAATAAAATGATTAAAGAAAACGTTGAAAATATGGCCTCAATGAGTGATGCAGCAATAACAAGGAGCGGAGTTAACAGATTTGACGAGTATGACTCCAGATTAAAAGAAAATCAATACTCAGTTGAAGGCTTCTACAATTAAGACAATAATAAAAATAATATAATTCAGGAGGAATCAGAAGTGCGAGTAGCTGAGCAGAGTAATTCTGATATATAACCCCTTTAACGGTTTAAATACCCGGTGAAGGGGTTTCTTGTTGTTCTACAGATAATAAATAAGTTTGTTATCAAAATACAGCTATGATATAATTATCTGACAGTATTAGGGGGGAAGATAAATGTCAAATAAAGAGAATAAAGAAAAAGAATATAGTTATACTTACAGTCAATTATTAAAAAAGTTTTATGCACATTATTTATCTCGTTATAAGAAGGAATTTTTCGGGGTCCAGTTCCTGCATATAATTGGAGCTATACTCGTCTTAATACCCCCTCTTATTATGAGAGAAATAATTGATGGTGCAATACCTGCCGGCAATGTCAATAGAATCTTTGGATTGGTCGGGATTGCCCTGGCAATATTCGTAACCGATGCCATTGTCAAACATATCACCATCTTCCACGGCCATCGCATTGCCCAGGAGATAGTCCGGGATATGCGAGATGATCTCTATCAGCAATACCAGAGACTATCTATGAAATTCCATGATAATAAAAAGACCGGCGAATTAATGTCAAGGATCGTTGACGATTTAAATAAACTCCAGGAATTTATCCATCATGGCCCTGAGGCTATGATCGGCTCAGTTGTATTGCTTGGAGGTACTGTCATTATCATGTTAACTTTAGATATCAGATTAACCCTGGTCACATTAACCTTTGTTCCTTTCTTATTCATATTTGCTAAAGTATTAATCGATAAGATGCATAAGGCATTTAGAAAGACAAGAGAGGCCAAAGCCGATTTAAATGATCGCCTGGAAGATAACCTGGCAGGCATTAAAGTAATCAAAGCCTTTGCCAGCGAAGATAGCGAACTTGAAAGATTTAGAATGAAGACCCAGCAGCATACTGATTATAGATTAACAGCTATCCGTTATATTAGTATTTTATTTCCTGGCTCCAGGCTATTTAATGCCATGGGAGTCCTGGCTGTCTTAAGTTATGGTGGTTATCTATCTGCCACTGGAGCAATGACAGTCGGTACAATCGTTGCCTTCTATGGTTATCTCCAGCAGTTTAGAGAACCATTACTCAGGTTAGTTACAATGTCAGAGGGCTTAAGTGATTTCTTTGCCAATACAGAGAGATATTTCGACCATAGTGACCTTTCACCTGATATTACCAAAACAATCGGCGGTAAACCAGGTAAAGAACCAATTAAAGGCAGAGTTGAATTTAAAGATGTTAACTTCTCATATAACAATGATGAAGAAGTTTTAAATAATATCAGTCTTAAATCTGAACCAAAGGAAACAGTAGCTTTAGTTGGTCCAAGTGGTGCCGGAAAGACCAGTATTGTCCGCTTAATTCCCCGCCTTTATGAAGTTGAGGGTGGCGAAGTATTAATAGATGGCAAAGATGTCCGTGACTATTCTGTCCGGGAGCTGAGAAATTCCATAGCAATGGTAATGCAGGATGATTATCTATTCTCTGATACTGTCAGACAGAATATTTCTTACGGTAAGCCTGGAGCTTCAGAGGAAGAAATTATTGAAGCTGCCAGGGCGGCCAATGCCCATGAATTTATAACTGAATTTAAGCATGGTTATGAACAGCAGGTCGGCCAGAGAGGTTTAATGTTATCTGGTGGTCAGCGCCAGAGAGTCGCACTTGCCCGAGCCTTCCTCAAGGACCCAGGTATCTTAATCCTTGATGAGGCAACTTCAGCTGTCGACCTTGAGACTGAAAAATTAATTCAGGATGCAGTTGAACGCTTAACTTCAAGCAGGACAACCTTTGTAATTGCCCACAGGCTATCGACTATCGTCAATGCAGACAAGATTATCTTCATTGAAAAAGGTCAGGTCAGAGAACAGGGTAATCACAATGAACTTATGGAACTGGATGGCGAATATGCCAGATTCTATAGAATGCAGTTCGACAGTCCAGCAGCAAGCTAAACCGAAGTTTAAAATTTCATTAAATCCTAAAAAATAAATCAGAACTCAATATTAAAACCCAGGAAGATTCTGCCTGGGTTTTTTTATATGATATCCTATTGCTTTTATCTATAACTCTTTAATGCTTCAAATATCATCTCTTTAAAAGCTTTAACATCTACATCTAAAGCTACATCTGTAACAGGTGTATCAAAACTATCGCCATCAAAATCAACTACTGTCCGACCTGTAGTATACTGGCCACCACATTCAATATTAACTGAGTACGGTTCAGTCTTTAAAATATCCGGGTTTATTATACTTGCCACTGCCAGCGGGTCATGTAAAGGACAACCTGGCATCCCTTTCTCGTTAATATGAAACTGCACAAAATACTCCAGTAATTCACCGGCCATCCTGGCAACTGAACTCCTATCAGACTTTAAATTATTAATATCTTTTGGATAAAACATCGCTTTCCTCGTTACCTCAAGGCCAACCATCTTCTTTTTAAGATCAGATTTCATTATAAATTGAACAGCCTCTGGATCTACAAGAATATTAAATTCTGCAGCCGGAGTCCAGTTTCCAGTATAAGCTGAGCCTCCCATAAAAACTATTTCTTCAATATTGTCAATTATATCAGGTGCTCCAATCATAGCTGCAGCCAGATTAGTCATTGGACCGGTGGTTATTACCGTTACTTTATCCTGACTCTCTCGAATTGTATCTATCATAAAACTAACAGCATGTTTCTTCTCAGGTGAACCTGATATCCCTGGAAACTCAGGCCCATCAAGTCCAGTCTCCCCATGAACCTCTGGAGCAATCTCTAAATCTCTAATCAATGGTTGAGCATAACCTGGATATATTTTAGTATCAATATTAGCATATTCAACAATTTTTAAAGCATTATTAACAGTCTTCTCTAGTGTTTGATTCCCGGCCACTATCGTTATTCCTAATATATCTAATTTATAGAGGTAATTTAAATCCTGACTTGCAAATCCCAGCAAAATACCAATAGCATCATCATGGCCAGGATCACAGTCTAATATAACTTTCTTCGTCTTAGCCATCAATAAATTCTCCTTTTTTAGACCTAATTAATATTTTGTTATAATTCTCTATTCTTATTATTACTCTTTATCCTTTTAAACCACCTTGAGTTAAACCGCTAACAATAAAGCGCTGGAAAAGCAGTGCTAATATAACTGGAGGAAGCACACCAAGGATAATTCCTGATGCAAGCATTCTGTATTCTATGGCAAACTGACCTAAAAACATCGATAAGACAACCGGCATGGTTCTGGCAGCCATACTTGATGTAAAGAGTAGGGCATATAAAAATTCACCCCAGGCAAAGAGGAACGAAATTAACATTACAGAAATAATCCCTGGTCGAGCCATCGGCAATAATACTCGCCAGAATGCTCCAAACCTTGTACAGCCATCAACCCTGGCTGCGCTTTCCATGTCGCTGTCTATCATATCAAAATAGTTATTCATAATTAAAGTTACCCAGGCCATACAGAATGATGTATTCATGATAATAAGCGGTAAATAAGTATCGAGAATCCCGAACTGCCTGAAAATTGTAAACATTGGAACTGCAAGGGTTATCTGGGCAAGTAAGCGACTGCCTAAAATAGCCACATAAGATGCCTTCTTCCCTGGAAATTTAAGTCTGGATAAGGCATAAGCTCCAAGAGTACCTAAAATTAATGCTAAAAATGTTGAAACACTGGCTACTACTATACTATTCCATAAAGAACGCCTGAACATTAAAGCCGCTCTTGCGCCCTGGCCAGTAACTTCAGTTATCCCTAAAACCTGGGCAAAACCAATAAATGATACATCTCTAGGAATCATAGATGGAATAGCCTGTCCTGCTATATGCCTCTGAGGAGTTACACTCATTATTCCAATCCAATAAAAAGGCAATAATATAGCAACAATAACAAATAATATGACTAATCGATGAAGTATTTTAAATGGTATTGATAATTCAGTACTCTTCATTTGAATTCACCTCTATTTAGAAATCTAATCTTTATTTCAATCATTATTCTTTATCCCTTAAAACTTTAATATATCCTACAGTAACTATTGCTGTTAATATAAATAATATAAAGGCTACTGCTGAACCTCTTCCATGCCTCAGGAATTGGAAGCTTTCCTGGTATGTATAATATGAAAGAACTCTGGTAGCATCACCAGGTCCACCTCTAGTTAAGATAAAGATTAAGTCAAATGCATGAAAGATAAAAATTGTCCTCATAATTAAAGCAACCATGATAACTGGTTTCATTATAGGCAATGTCAAATAGAAGAACTGCTGAACTCTGTTTGCACCATCTACTAAAGCAGCTTCATAAAAAGATCTAGGTATTGCCTGAAGCCCTGCTAAAAATATCATTACAAATATTGGTGTAAACTTCCAGGAATCAACCATAATAACCATAAAAATAGCTGTTCCTCTACTCAAAAACCAATTAACTTCACCAGTCGCCAGACCTAAAAGTCTTAAAGTAGCATTAAAATAGCCATCAGTTGATGATAAAAATCTAGTCCACATAACACCTACTAAAGCTGTTGGGATAGCCCAGGGAATTAAAATTAAGGATCTAACAACATTCTTCCCGGTAAAATCTACATTTAATGCCAGGGCAATAATCATTGCTGCTACCATCTGAAATATAATGGCACCAAAGCCAAATAATAATGTTGCAATAAGTGCTGATTGTAAATTGCCACTCTCTATAATTGTTCTATAGTTTTGCAGGCCTATAAACCCCTGATTCATAATACCTCTTATATCCTGAGTACTAAGATATAAAACATAAATAATTGGTATTACTGCAGTAAGTAAAATTATAAGCATTGTTGGGGTTATCATAAATAGGCCTAACTTTTTCTCACTAATTTCTTTACCTTTTGTCTTGCCCTTCACGTATTATCCCTCCTGCTAAATTGAAAATTAAGCCTCCCATCCCTTATAAAAGAGATAAGAGGCTTATAATTTAAGCTAAGTTTGCTATATTTATTACTTTTTTTATTTAATTATTACATACCCTGGCTATCTAACATCTGCTGTGCTTCTTCCTGAGCTTCGTTTAGAGCTTCTTCGATATCCTGTTGACCTAAAAGCGCTCTATGCATTGCAGGTGTAAAGATATTGTCTCTAAACTCTGAATACCAGGATAAATTATCACTAGGACGTAGACCGCCATATTCTAAGTGTTCCTGGAAGATTTCAAGCATTGGATAATCTTCAACAGTCATACCATAATCTGCTGCATTCTCATATACTTCAACCATGGTACCTTCTGCTCCACCCTGTTCAGTCATGACGCCAACAGCGCCTTCTTCTCTATGCATATAATCAAGAAGTTCAAATGCCCATTCTGGTGAACGGGTTGTCGGTGAAATAGCATAACCGCCACCACCAAGAACTGTATAGGTATCTCTTACTATACCAGGGATATGGCCAACCTCAAAGTCATCAACTATTTCTGACTGATCAGGATTTGTAGCCATACTGTGTACAAAGTTCCAGTTGATTTCAAAAGGTGTATTTCCTGCTAGGAAATAATGCATATTATCCCAATCACTCTGTTCTAATGAAGCCTGTGGGATAATTTCTTCATCTAACATCTCTTTCATTAGTGTTAGGGCTTCAACACCAGCTTCGCTGTTAAAGGTGAATTCAGTCATATCTTCATTCATCCATTCGCCCCCATGGAGCTTCAACATGATATCAAACTGGACCATGCCATCTTCATGCCCGGCTAAATAACCAGGGAAGAAACCGTAATCTGCTAAGCCTGCATCAATAGCTTCTCTAGAAATCTGGAGCATTTCATCCCAGGTTTCTGGAGGTGAATCATAACCTAGTTCTTCTAGCATTGTTGCATTATAGAAGAATGTGACTGATGAAGCTGTTCCTGGTAATGCCCACTGCTCGCCATGGGAACTTAAAAATTCAACAGTAATATCAAAATATCTCTCATTGATTTCATCCAGTCTTTCCTGGGAGACAATATCGCCAAGTGGCATTGCCATACCTAATGCGCCTAATTCTGGATGCCAGGAATTACTCATCATATAAAGGTCAATTGTCTGTCCACCCTGGATACTGGTTGTTATCTGACTCCAGAGGTCACCATATGGAAATTCCATCCACTCTACTTCGATTCCATACTTTTCCTCAAAAATTTCTACTCCTTCACCAAATTGATCGACATCAATATCAAGAGCTATAATATTCAATGTGTCTGGCTTTTCAGGCATATGTTCATCAGCCTGAACAGTTGCAAAACTAAACGCAAAAACTAAAGCTACTGCTAAAATTAATCCAACTACTTTTTTCATTAATTAACCCCTCCTAAATATAATTTTCAAAAATTAAACTCTCTTTGTATTATTAATATTAAAGATTTACAAGTGAAATCCTCTTTTTTTCTAGAAAAAAGCCAAAAAATTTCGACAATAAAAAATTTGAAAAGGAGACCTTATACAGGTCCCCTTAATTTATATCAATTTCAACTTTTATTCAAATGTAATTGCTGCCTCTGGTCCATTAACTTTAAAAGTAAAGGTTTCAAATAAGAATAAATCAACTGAATCTGCATCATGATTTTTATAACCTAAGGAAATATCCTGACCGACAAATAGCTCGAAATCATCGCCGGCAGCCAGCATAACACTGTTATCTTCTAATTCAGGTACATAGATAATTTCAGAACCAACCAGGTCCTGCACCTTCTTGAAAAGCGGATAACAGGCTGATTCTAATTTATTCATTAAATTATAATGTTTGGTTCCCATTAATATATTATATGGGCCTTCAATCCCCTCTTCTAGTAATCTTTCTCTGGCAGTAAAGATTGCTGAGAAGAAAGATGAACGATCCTCTTCAATTTTGATTGGATCATGTTCTTCTTTTGAAAGAGGAATAATTCCTTTTATCCCAGCCTCTGACATCCCAAAGAAAACTGCTTTATTTTCAATTTCAGCTATTTTCTTGGCTGCCTCTCTAACTGGCTCAGAATCAGCATCTTCTGCTCCTCTTGCAAAGGCATCAATTTCAGACCTTTCAATTTTAACAGGCAGTTCTACTTCAATAAGATTTAAATTCTCCCTGCTTCTAAATTCAGCACCTTCAGCTGAAATCTTATTCATTCTACCAGTATTAATAGATGAGACATCCAGACCAAGTGGTCCTTTAAAATCTACAACTTTTCTAGCTCCAAGACGCAGCTCTAAAACTTCCCGGGCTTCTTCATCAAGAAATTCCCAGGCTTCATCTGGAATAGGAGCAAGAGAACGATTTAGTATATCTATCATTTATTTCCCCTCCTTTAAATTTCCAATACCTAATGAACCATCTAAACCTGAACCATCGTCATCTTCATCATGGTCGTCGTGCTCGTCATCTTCATGGCCATGTTCAGTTATATCTCCATCTCTGAATAAAAATTCCCGCAAGTATTCATCCCAGACTTCACTATTTCTTCGCAACCATTCTAAACCCATGCAGGCATGTTCAATCTCTTCATCTCTATTATGGGCTACAATCTTGCGAACATCCTCATCCTTAGTGGCTACAGCTCTCTGGTTATACCAGTCAACAGCCTCTAACTCTTCGATTACACTTTTAATAATTCGATGATATTCAATAGCTTCCTGAGTTAAATCTTCATATCTTTCATGGTACTCTCCGCTCATGAATTTCCCTCCTTATATTGTGTAGTATTTCTTTACACTACTACCTTATATTTTATTGTTTAAATATTTATATGTCAAGTCATTACTTTACTTAAAATTTATTTTAATATTCTGTTTTATCAACTAAAATAACTGGCACTTCTGCCCTGCTGCCAACAAATTTGGCTACTCCTCCAACAATATTATCGACCCCATTACTTCTTAATTTCTCACCAGTATCTCCATACTTCCCTAAATAGATATAATCTATATTATATTTTTCAGCAATATCTAATATTGTATTGGCTGGTTCATCAGATATCTTAAAGATAATCTCATGCTCAATATCACTGGCAATCTCAAGTTCTTCAGTTAATTCCTCCTGGGAAATATTAGGTTTATCAGACTGCTCAATATTCAAAATCACCAGCTCTCCATCTACCTGCCTGGCCAACCTGGCCGCCTCCCTTAAGGCCTCTCTAGCAAGTCTGGTATGATCAATGGCAACTAAAAACCGGTATTCTTCATGAACATTAATCTTAGTTGGATCTATCTCGCCTTTCTTTAATAGCTTAGGAGCAAAAAGATCAATCCCAAACGCCCCAAGAGGAGCTGTCACAATTATAGCAAGCACTGAGATAGCTAATATGTATTCTCCCTCAGGCAGACCTGCAGCAAGAGGAATCCCGCCGATTGCCGCCTGAACTGTTGCCTTGGCCATCTGACCAACCAACATAAAGTTTCTCTCTTTGAGATTTAAACTTGAACCCCAGGCTGATAAATAAATTCCTGCTGTACGGCCAACTAAAAGTCCTAAAAAAATAATTACAAGGCCTAATAGCCCGGCTTCAAACATTATATTTAAATTAACTGCTGCCCCGATTAAGACAAAGAGGAAAATTTCTCCGACATTCCAGATCTTATCAACTTCAGCTCTTATCTTTCTGGCCAGAACTGTATCAATTTCCAGCAAAGTAAAACCCAAAGTCATTATTGCCAGGAATTCTGAATAGGGCAGATATTCCTCGCCAATCAGCAGTAATAGGGCAACTGCCAGGGAGATAATAATCTCTCCCATGCCGGCTTCAGCTAATTCTGTCTTTTTAAAGATAGCCTTAAGCAAACGCCCGGAAATATAACCGATCAGCAAACCTAATATAATCTGAATTGGGATCTGGCTTAACTCCAGTAATATACCATTTCCTAATCCGCCCTCAACAGAAATAGTCAGAAAGATACCAAACATTGTCACAGCCAGAACATCGCTAAGTGTTCCACCGGCAAGGACTAAATCAGGGATTCCTTTTTCTGCCCCTAATCCTTTGGACTTCAATTTAAGCATCATTGGTACTATGACTGCCGGGGAGGCTGCACAGATTATCCAGCCTAAAATACCAGCAGTAATCCAGTCCCAGCCAAAGAGGTATCTTGCTGCAACTGCAATTACAATGGCCTCTAAGGTTGCTGGCAGAAATCCAAGCCTTAAAGCTACAGATCCTTCCTGTTCAAGTTTCTTTCTATCCAGGCCCAGTCCTGCCTTAAATAAAATTATCAGTAATACCAATAATCTTATATCTTCTGATATATTCATTAACACTTCAGGTAATAAGTTAAATCCAAAGGGTCCAATTAATATCCCGGCGAATAACATTCCAATCAATGGTGGAAGTTTTAATCTGGCTGCCAGCCTGCCCGCCAGATAGCCAGCTATTAATATCAAAAATATTCCTAATAACATCTTGCATCCTCCTACTTATCTTTTTATTTATTTTTATATATGCTAGTAATCACAATTAATTCCGTTAGGGTTAGTAACGGAGATGGTAACCAGCAGGTAAATCTCTCTGACCCTGGCAAAATAGAAACGACTCCTGACAGGGATATCCTCAAGTTTGAGAATATCCTGCCAGGAGCCATCAGCTAAAAAATTTCAGCGGTTAATGGTGAGCTCCATCACCTATTTTATTTATAATAACCTATTTACTGTAATGAATTGCGCCACCTTCAGTATCTAAAGCAGCCTCATGAATCACTTCAGCCGTTGTTGGATGGGCATGAATCGTCTCTGCTATCTCATGGGCTGTTAAGTTTCTATTGACAGCAAGGGTTAAAGAGGCAATCAAGTCTGTTGCATGTAAACCGATTATACCTGCTCCGATAACCTGGCCGGTATCTTCTTCTTTAATAATCTTAACAAAACCTCTCCGCTCTCCCATAGCCATAACTTTACCATTGGCGCTAAATGGAAAACGGCCGACTACATAATCGATACCTGCTTCTTTAGCATCCTTCTCGCTCATGCCAACTGTTGCAACTTCTGGATCTGTAAAGATTGCACTTGGCACAGCTTTATAATCCATCTTATGCTCACTGCCGGCAATATTATCGGCAGCAACTATTCCCTGATGAGAGGCCACATGGGCCAGCATTACTTTATCAGTTACATCACCGATGGCATAAATACCATCAACAGAAGTTCTCATATGGTCATCAACTTTAATCCCGCCTCGTTTTTCATTTAATTCAAGGCCTATTGAGTCTGAATCAATTCCTGGAAGGTTCGGTAAGCGTCCAACAGCAATTAGAACCTTATCAGTAATTATATATTTTTCTTTCCCATCAACTTCAAAGGCAACAAGCATATTATCATTCCTGCCTTCTGTTTTTGCAATCTTTTTAGCCTGGCTGGAAGTATGTATATTTATCTTTTTATTTCTGGCTAATTTTGCCAGTTCGTCTGTTATATCATTATCAGCTTCAGGTACTATTGAATCCATAAATTCAATAACTGTTACTTCAACCCCCATATTGGAATAAAGAAAGGCAAACTCCATACCTATAACTCCGCCACCAATAACAACCATCTTCTCAGGCAGATCTTCTAAATCAAGAGCTTCTCTACTGTTAATTACTCCAGGAAGATCGATTCCATCTATTGGCAGACTTGCTGACTTTGAACCTGTGGCAATAATAATATTTTCTGCCTGCAGGATTTTTTCCTCACCGTCCTCTAATTCAACCTGAACCTGGCCAGGCTTACTGAGTAAACCAATTCCGGTGTAAGTATCAACATTTTCTTTTTTAAGAAGAACTTCTATCCCTTTAACCAATCTACGGACAATCCTGTCTTTTCTCTTAATAACTGAAGGCAGGTCAATTGTAATATCTCCATCAATATTAACCCCAAATTTACGGGCATCCTGGGCCTGATGATAAATCTCGGCTGAACGGATCATGGCCTTAGTCGGGATACATCCCCAGTTAAGACAGACGCCACCTATCGCTTCTTTCTCAACTAAAGCTACTCTTAACCCCTGCCTGGCTGCTCTAATCGCTGCTACATACCCGCCAGGTCCTCCTCCAATTACAACTAGATCGTAATTTAAATCTTTTTCTGATTTAGCCATCTAATCTCCTCCTAAATCCTGAAATGATAAATAAAATAAATCAAAAGCCCGGCTAAACCGGGCTAGAATTAATTGCTCCGCCGATATTTTAATACAGCTTTGCCTACTAGACTAACTAAAATAGCTGCCAGTATAACTTCTGGCAGGCCATGAAGCCAGGCTGCTCCAATAGCTGCAGACAACGGTAAAAAATCACGGATTACAGCAAGACCTAGAACAAATATTGTATTTACTAAGGTCCCGACAATTCCTGCCGTTATTAAAGCAAGGTTCTCATTCCTCTTAACTAGAGAGCGATAAGTATAATAAGCAAAAATTCCAATAAAAATTCTCGGCACTATCGCGATTAATGGGTCGGTAAACATCGGTGCACCTGGCTGTAAAAAGCTAAAGATACCAAATATTAAACCTATCAGAGCACCAACCACTGGTCCTTCCAGAACGGCTCCTAATATTGCCGGTATATGCATAATAGTCGCATTACCTGCCGGAGTCGGCACTGGTATAAAGCCAAGTCGAGTAACCCCTAAGACGATTGAAATTGCTCCTAACATACCTGCTACCACTATTTCTTTTGTTGATAATTGCAATTCATTTCCTCCTATCATCCCGGTCCTCTTTAAGGATCCAGGTGATTTTAGATTTTTTGCATATATATTATATAATATATTTTCTAATCAAGCAAGGTAAAGATTACTGGCTCCTTCATACTGGCAAGCCTTGCCTGCTGCTTCTGTAGCTCTTTCCAATAAATTTATAATATTATTTTCATTGGGTTTGTTATAATAAGATGATAATAAATGACCGATAAATACATCGCCAGCTCCAAGGTCATCATAAATATAATTATTAAACTTAGATGATATTTCGATTTTCTTAAAATTATTATTAAAAAATACTATTCCTTCTTTACCTTTCAACAAAATTAAACCCTGTTCTGGATAAGATCTTAACCCCTCAAGCCATTGATAATTATTAGCCAGGTCTCCAGAGACAAAAACCCAGTTAGTTGCAGGCAGCAACTCAATAATATCACTTTTCCTAAAAATAAAAGAAGCATCAAATGAAAATCTCTTTGATTTAGTTTTAAGGTAGTTTATTTCATTTAATCCCAGACTATATGGCGTGGCATGGACCAGGTCATAATCTTCAATCTCAATACTCATTAAATAGTCTAACGGTATTCCCTGGTCAACACCTTTTTCAACTTTAATTAATTCTGTCCCAGAGTTTTTTCTTTTCCAGGCAGCCTGGGCTGTTTTGCCTGGCATTTTAATTATTTTATCTAAATTAATATCTGTAGTTTTAAGCCTGGAGTAAATTTGCCTACCTGGCTTATCCAGGCCAATTATACCTACAAGGTCGACATTATATTCCAGGCTATTTCTAGTAATCGTTAAGGCCACATTTGTTGCGCTGCCACCTATATATCTTTTATTACTGTCAGGATAATTATCAATAACAATATCGCCTATAGCGAGAACTTTAAATCTTCTCATAATCTCTGATTTATAAAGTCAATTATATATTCAACTGATAGGCCAATCTGCTCTTCTGCTGTTATCATAGCCTCACCATCGCCATCCTGTTCCCCGTAATCAGCAAAACCTGAATGATTGGCTCCTTCTAGCTCGGTGAAAATAGCCCTCTCCGGCAATATATTCCTTCTCTCTTTTAATAAATCAAGGTCGACTATCTCATCATTATCACCATACAGAGATAATACCTCAATATCAGTATCTGCTAAGGAGTCTGAACTGGCTGGATAGGCTGCCAGTAAAATCAAGCCAGTAACCCAGTCCGGTTCTTCTCTACTTATAAACCTTGAAGCCATTGCCCCTCCTAATGAATGGCCAATAAGATACCAGTCATTTTTAGCTGGAAGTAATTCTTTTGCACCATCTGCTCTTCTCCAACCCAGGATAGCCAACTCTAACGGCATCTTAACCAGTATTGTCGAATAACCTTCATCTGCAAGCTTATAAGCAAGTCGGCTATAGGCTTTATAATCTACCTGGGCACCTGGATATAAAATTAACCCAGGTTTATTATCATTAATTTGGGCCGACTCGAATAAAAGGTAATCTCCCTCTTCTACAATATTTACAGATTCAGTGCTTTCTAAAAAACCTAAAGCTATCTCTTCAGCATCATAACTTTGCAGTGCCCAGCTTAAGACAGCACCTCCAATAACCAGTAAAAAAATTAAGGCTGGAATAATAATTATAGGCTTAAATATCTTTTTAATTATATTTTTTGCCTTCATTTATTCTTTATCCTCTTCCTTTTCAACATTTTCATCTGTATCTTTTTCCTCTTCAACTTCCTCTTCTTCTATCTCAGGTTCATCTCCAGTGACAAATTCTGGAATATCTATCCCTAGAACATTAATATTTACAGCTTTAACATCTACGCCGGTCATTTTCTCCAATGAATTTTTGACATTCCTCTGTACTTCTTCTGTTACTTTTGGAATATTAACTTCAAAATCAACGATTAAATTTAATTCTACTATAACACCTTCATCAGTCTCTTCTAATTTAACACCTTTAGATAAATTTTTTCTTCCTAACATTTCTGCAATTCCTCGAACTAAACCACCACTCATTGCTGCAACTCCGTCAACCTCAGTAGCTGCGATCCCTGCAACAATACCTAAGACTTCATTAGCTATATTCATTCCACCTAATTCTGATTTATTTGTCTCTACCATTTGAAATCTCCTCCTTACTTTTTTTGATTAAAGTTCAATGCCTGATTTGATAGATTCAAGTCTGGACGGGCCTATACCATTTACATTTAAAAGTTCTTCCAGGTCTGAGAATTCCCCTTTCTTATCTCTGTAAGCTATTATTCTTCTGGCATATGCTGGTCCTATACCTTTAACCTGCTCGAGCTCGTTACTGTCTGCAGAATTAATATTTACTTTTTCTGATTCTGTTGAATCAATATCTGCTTTTAATTCTCTGGCTTCTTTTTTAGTTTCTTTGATTTTTTTATCTTCCCTTGATTCTTTTACTTTTAATTCTTGTTCAGCAATTTCTCCTTCAGCAATTATATCATCATACAAGCTTAAATATTTCTCTGCTGACTTATCCCAGCTAAAATCTTTTTTCATAATAGACTTTTGAAGAGCTTTTAACTCCCTGGGTTTAGAGGCTAAGTCTGCAGCAGCTTCAATAGCAGTAAGCATCTTATGAGCATTATATTCTTTAAATGTAAATCCAGTGCCTTTACCATCATCATAGGGTTCAACAGTGTCTTTAAGTCCGCCAGTTTCTCTCACAATAGGAACTGTTCCATATCTCATGGCAAAAAGTTGACCAAGTCCACAGGGCTCAAATTTCGAAGGCATTATAAAGAAATCTGAACTTGCATAAATTCTTTTAGCCAGGGTGAAGTCATATTTAATTTCGGCTGCAACCTGGTCAGGATAACGATTGGATAGATTTCTAAAGAATTCTTCATATTCAGGGTTCCCGGTTCCTAAAATAACGAATTGTAACCCTGTATTTACTATTTCTTCTGAAACATGCTTGATTAAATCTATACCTTTCTGTTCCACCAGCCTGGTAATTATGCTTAATATTCTTTTGTCAGGATTAATCTCTAAACCTAAGAATGACTGCAAAGCCCTCCTGTTTTTGGCTTTCCCCTGAAAATTATCAACATCAAAATTAGCGAAGACATCTTTATCATTAGCAGGGTCATTTTCTTCAAAGCTTATCCCATTTACTATTCCCTCTAAATCATCGCCTCTCATTCTTAATGCATAATCTAAGCCTTCACCAAAATATGGAGTTTTAATTTCACTGGCATAGGTTTTACTGACTGTAGTTATCTTATCACTATACATAATTCCAGCTTTCATAAAATTAACAAGTCCATCATGGCGTATATTCCCACCATAAAAATGTGAAGGGTCTACTCCAAGTGAATCAGAAACAATTTCCGGTCCAAAAATTCCTTGATATCTTAAATTATGAATCGTAAAGACAGTTTTAATATCTCTATAAAAATTATATCTCTTATAATTATCATTTAATAAGAGTGGAATAAGTCCAGTCTGCCAATCATTACAGTGAATTATATCTGGCTTAAAATCTATTACCGGAAGCATCTCCAGAACTCCCCGCATAAATAAAACAAACTGTAAATGGCGATCTGGATTATCATAAAGATTACTCCGGTCAAAATATTTTTTATTATCTATAAAATAAAAAGGAACTCCATTTTCTTTTAATTTATTAACTCCTACATACTCATTTCTCCAGGTTATATTTGTTCTGAAATGTTTTATATGTTTCAGTTGTTCTTTGTAAGTCGAAGAAATCTGACTATACTCAGGTAATACAACTCTGACATCATGGCCTTTTTCTCTCATTGCTGCTGGTAAAGAGCCAGCAACATCGCCTAAACCTCCAGTCTTTACAAATGGTGCTGCTTCAGATGTTACAAATAAAACTTTTTTCTTATCCATTTTATCACTCCTTCTTATAAACTTATACTACTACCAGGGTAATTATTTTTAATAACAGGATAATTACATTTTAATAAATTAAATTAACTCTGTCAAACTTTTCAATATTCTAGATTACTTATAATTTCTTATAAACTTTAAGCTATAAAAGCAGGTATTTTTGTTTTTATCGAGAATTAATTAAATGAACTAAAGTCTTATTATGGTAGGGGGTTTTCTAAATGAAAAGTATAAAACCTACAAATTATGATCAATATCTATTTCATAGTGGAAAGCATTATCAGGCTTATCAATTTATGGGAGCTCATCCAGTTAAAATTGACGGCGATTCTGGAACTAAATTTACTGTCTGGGCACCTAATGCAGAAAAGATCTCAGTTGTTGGTGATTTTAATGACTGGCAAAAAGATAAAAACCAGCTTGAAAAAATTGAAGATAGTGACTTATGGATCGGCTTTATAGCTGGAGCCAAACCTGGAGATAAGTATAAATACTGGATTACTGGATATGAAGGCCAGGAAAGGGTAAAAGCAGACCCTTATGCATTTAAGGCAGAGAAGAAACCTAAAACTGCTTCAGTCATTACTGATATGAAAAAATACCAGTGGAATGATAGTAAATGGTTAAAAGAAAGAGAAAATAAAGATATCTTAAAGGAACCTGTTTCAATCTATGAGGTCCATTTAGGCTCCTGGAAAAGAGACTCTAAAGATGAACCATATAATTATAAAGAAATTGCCGACCTTTTAATTCCTTATTTACAGGAAATGAATTATACTCATGTTGAACTCCTACCAATTGCAGAACATCCCTTTGATGGTTCTTGGGGTTATCAGACAACAGGCTATTTTGCTCTTACAAGTAGATATGGCAGCCCTGAAGATTTCAAGTATTTTGTTGATAAATGTCACCAGGCTGGCATTGGAGTGATTATTGACTGGGTTCCCAGTCATTTCTGCAAAGATGACCATGGACTTAGATTATTTGATGGCACTGAATTATATGAAAGCGATATACCTCTAAGAGCTGAAAATCCTCAATGGGATACTCTAAATTTTGATTTTGGTCAACCTGAAGTCTGGAGCTTTCTAATTTCTAATGCAATGTTCTGGTTAAATGAATACCATATTGATGGTATTAGAGCCGATGCAGTTAGTAATATGCTTTATCTAGATTATGGCAAAGAGAATTCAAACTGGATTCCTAATGAATATGGTGGCCGAGAAAATATTGATGCAATTAAATTTTTAAGGAAAATGAATGAAGTAGTCTTTTCCAAATTTCCAGGCGTATTGATGATAGCTGAAGAATCAACTTCCTGGCCTCAGGTAACATCTCCAGGTTATATAGGAGGTCTTGGCTTTAATCTAAAATGGAATATGGGCTGGATGAATGATACTCTTGAATATATGAAGGCTGATCCTATATTTAGAAAATGGGAGCATAATAAATTAACTTTCTCATTGATGTACAATTATTCCGAGAATTTTGTCCTTCCTCTCTCCCATGATGAAGTTGTTCATGGAAAAAGATCTCTACTGGATAAAATGCCTGGCGATTACTGGAAGAAATTCGCCAATCTAAGACTTCTTTTTTCATATATGATGGCCCATCCTGGTAAGAAATTAATGTTTATGGGTGGCGAGTTTGGTCAATTTATTGAATGGAATTATAAACAGGAATTAGACTGGTTTCTTTTAGATTATAAGAAACACCAGGAAATTCAAAATTTTGTTAGAGATTTAAATCAGATTTATTTAGACGAATCTCCTCTCTGGGAACTTGATTATAATTCTAAAGGATTTGAATGGATTGAACCAAATGATAATAACCAGAGTATTTTAAGTTTAATCCGTTATAATAGCGAAGAACAGCCAATTATAGTTGCCTTAAATTTCACTCCTAATCCAAGGGACAATTATAGAATAGGAGTGCCAAAAGAAGGAGTTTATGAAGTTATTCTTGATAGCGATGAAGATTTATATGGAGGCTCTGAATATTCAGGTAAGAAAAAATATCAGACTGAGCCCCATGAATTTCATGGATTTCCTCATTCAATAGAATTAACTTTGCCTCCACTGGCAGGGGTATATTTAAAACCAGAAAAAGATAAACGCAAAATATCTAGACCATAATAAATCAGGAGGGATATTATGTCTAAAAAAGAGATGGTAGCAATGTTATTGGCTGGAGGAAAGGGTACCAGACTTGGTGTTTTGACAAAAGAAATAGCCAAACCAGCTGTTCCTTTTGGTGCCGAGTATCGTTTGATTGATTTTCCATTAAGTAACTGTTCTAATTCTAATATTGATACTGTTGGTGTTTTAACTCAATATGAACCACTTGTTTTAAATTCTTATATCGGTAATGGTAGCTCATGGGATTTAGATCGTCGAGATGGAGGGGTTACTGTTTTACCACCATATATTAGAGAAGGTGGAGGAAGCTGGTATAAAGGAACTGCCCATGCAATCTATGAGAATATAAAATATATAGATCATTATGATCCCGATTATGTACTTGTCCTTTCTGGAGACCATATATACAAGATGGACTATTCAGTTATGCTAGAAGACCATAAAGCAACTAATGCTGATGCTAGCATTGCTGTAATGGAAGTCCCCTGGGAGGACACCAATAGATTTGGGGTTATGATTACTGATGATAAAAAAAGAATAGTTGATTTCCAGGAAAAACCTGATGATGCCAGAAGTAATTTAGCTTCAATGGGAATTTATATCTTTAACTGGCCAATGCTACGAGATTATCTCCAGGAAGATGCAGAAAATCCTGACTCTTCAGGAGATTTTGGTCACGATATAATACCAGTTATGCTTAATGATAAATTGCATTTAAATGCCTATACATTCTCTGGGTACTGGAGAGATGTCGGTACTATAAAAAGTTACTGGCAGGCTCATATGGACTTATTAAAAGAAGATAATATGGGTTTAAATCTATATGACCGAGACTGGGTAATCTATAGTGTTAACCCAAATAGACCTCCACAATATTTAAGTACTGAAGCCAAAGTTAGAAACTCAATGATCAATAAAGGCACCAAAATACAGGGAGAAGTTGAAAATTCAGTGATCTTTTATGGTGTAGAAGTTGGGCGGAATACAGTAATTAAAGATTCTGTAATAATGCCTAATGTAAAGATTGAAGATGGTGTCTATATAAATAAAGCAATCATTGGACAGGACTCATTAATAAAAAATAATGCCAGAATAGGCATAGGTGATGCTATAAACTATAATGTCACTGTTATAGGAGAAAGTGAAACAATTATAAATGACGCAAAAATAGAACATGGAAGCATCGTCGGTTAATCATATTATACGAGGAGGTAATACAATGAATAATGTTATGGGGATACTTAATAATAACCCACAGGGAATTTCTTTAAAAGAATTAACTGGTCATCGGTCTCTAGCCTCAGTACCTATTGCCAGTAGATATAGATTAATTGATTTCCCTTTATCCAATCTAGTGAACTCAGGTGTTGACAATGTCGGAATATTGCTAGAGTCCAGATTCAGATCCTTGCTGGATCATATAGGGCCTGGGAAAGCCTGGGGGCTCGACACTAAAAATGACGGACTCTTTTTATTACCCCCAGCTCATATCAATAAAACTGGCCATGTATATAAAGGGGATATAGAAAATTTCCAGGCAAACTTAGATTATATTCATCGTTCAAGCCAGGAATATGTTATAATCTCATATCCTTCAATTATTTGCAATATAGATTATAGCCCTATAGTTAAAGACCATATCGATTCAAGAGCAGATATAACAGTTGTCTATAAAGATTTAGAAACCTTATATAAAGATTCCCATTATACAACTATTAAAATTGATGATGATAATAGAATTACTGATATGAAAATCAATCCAGATACCAGAAAAGATACTCGAGTTTCTTTAAAAAGATATATAATGAGAAAAAATATTCTCCTTGAAATAATTGACCAATGTGTCTCTACAGGCCAATGGGATTTTGAAAAGAATGGCGTTTCTGCTAATCTGCAAAATTATAATGTTCAGGGTTACGAAATTCATAATTATATAGCTATTATAAGCTCTCTAAGTGAGTATTACAGAAGAAACATGGAGTTGCTGCAGCCTAAAATATTCAATGATTTTTTTAATACAAATGGTCAGGTCTTTACTAAACCAAAAGATGAAGCAGCGACTAAATATACCAGTAAAGCCAGAGTCCATAATATCATAGCAGCAAATGGTTGCTTAATTAATGGAGAAGTGGAAAAATCAGTATTATTTAGAGGAGTTAAAATTGGTGAAAATGCTTCAGTAAAAAATTCAATCGTAATGCAAAAAAGTCAGGTAGGTGAAGGTGCTGAACTGGAAAATGTTATTTTAGATAAAAATGTTAAAATAACTCCAGGCAAGAAATTAAAAGGAGATCCTTCATTCCCATTAATAATCGATAAAAATTCCATTATATAAATAATAATGCCCCAGGGTGACTTATACATTAATCCCTGGGACATTTTCTCATTAATATTTTATTAGTAATTTAATCATCAGTATAAAGTACCATAGCTGAATGAGGCGGTACATCAACTTCATCTGCTTTAAAAGTATTGAAAGACTCCATACCGGCATGCCTATCATCAACCACTATATTCCAGCTTTTCTTAGCTCCGAGTTTAACATTAGCCCAGTCCCACCAACTATTATAAATTACTATTATATGCTTCCAGCTATCTCCACCAGCATATGGCCCTAATTTAAAGGCTATAATCCCAGGAGGTGTATTCAAAAACTTAAGGTATCTGCGGATTTCTTTTGCAGAATCTAACCTGAAAGCAGGGTGTTTTTTCCTTAAAGTTATTAAACCTTTATAATAATTAAACGTATCTTTATATTTAGTTTTTCTATTCCATTTTAATGCATTTATTTTATTGCCGGCATTATAAGAATTATTATCTCCAAATTTAGTTCTCAAAAACTCTTCGCCACCTAAGAAAAATGGCACTCCCTGGGAAGTCATTATTATTGCCTGAGCAAATCTATCTAAAACTATTCTTTCTTTCTCATCTACTGCAGGAAATACCCCCTGGATTTTATCCCAGAGTGTATGGTTATCATGACAACTTACATAATTAATTGTCTCTTCTGGTGCTAGAGCAAAGCCCTTAATTTCTTCATTATAACTGATTTCCCCAACAATTCCTCTTTCAATTGCACCACCTAAATTATTAAAACTACCGATAAAACCTTGAGTTCTTAAGTCATTTTCACCTTTAATTGCATTTCTAAAATTATCATTAAAAACTCCTATACCTTTACCTTTCTGGTCGCCTTTTAAAATCATCTCTTCTTCTGACAATTGAGGTGGAAGTGCATACCAGGGCTCCCCGTATACCAATATATTTGGGTCAATCTCGTATAAACCTTTTCGTATTTTTAGCATTGTCTCTTTATCGATTAGGCCCATTAGGTCAAACCGAAAGCCATCAAGATGATATTCCCTGGCCCAGTATAAAACTGATTCAACAATAAATTCCTGTACTTTATCTTTCTCAGTAGCAACTTCATTACCTACTCCTGAACCATTGGCCAGTTCATCTTCATCATGCCAGCGATAAAAATATCCAGGTGCAATTTTATTAAATGCAGATTTCTCCGTATAATATGTATGATTATAAACAACATCCATTATAACTCCAATATTATTTTTATGTAATGCCTGGATTAATTTCTTTAATTCTTTTATTCTAGAAAAATCAGATGAATTCGTAGCATAAGAACCCTCTGGAACATTATAATATAAAGGATCATAGCCCCAGTTATAGTCTTCAATATCATTATCATCAACTGTAGCAAAGTCGAAAATCGGCATTAATTGTATATGAGTTACCCCTAATTCCTTTAAATGGTCTAAGCCTGTCTTAAATCCTTCACTATTAACTGTTCCTGTTTCTGTAAATCCAAGGTATTTACCTTTGTTTTCAATTCCAGATTCAGGATGGATACTGAAATCCTTTACATGCAATTCATAGATTACTGCATCAACTGGTGAATTTATACTAATTCTTTTATCTTTATTCCAGTCAGCAGGATCGGTCTTATCTAAATTAACAATGATACCTCTCTCACTATTTGTCCCCACTGCTTTTACCCAGGGATCAATAGTTTTAACTATTTCTCCATCTCGCTCAATTTCCAACCAATAATATATACCATGCAAGTTTCCTGGCATCTTTTTAATCCATATATTTTTTTCTTTTTCCTCTAACTCTAACTGGGTAAATATTTTGTCATCATCATTATAAGAAAGATTTATAACTACTTCATCTGCATCTTTGATCCAAAACTTGATATATGTAAAATCTGAACCGACTTCAATGCCATAGCTAAACTGATCATAACAACAACCAATAACAGATTTCAAATAATAAAACCTCCTCAAAACAACATTAAAAATTTAATTGCCCTTTTATAATTATAACATAAATTAGTGATTTAGAAAATTTAATTTTACTATTTTAAGTTATTGATGTATAATAATAACCATATAATATTATAATATTTTTGATTCAAATGGTATTAAGGAGGCAATAATGAAATATGAATGAAAAAATAACTAAAGATATTAAAGAAAACCCAACAAAAGTAGCTTATTTCTGTATGGAGTACGGGTTACATGAAGATTTTAGAATTTATTCTGGAGGTTTAGGGGTATTAGCTGGCGATACTATGAAAGCTGCTAAGGACTTAAATCTACCAGTAATTGGTATAGGAATTATGTGGAATAAAGGTTATACAAAACAATTAATTGATGACTATGGAAGACCCTATGATAATTTTGCACCTGAAGGTCAAAATTATAAACATGTTGAAGATACTGGAATTACTGTTACTGTTACAGTAAAGGAAACTGACATCAAATGTAAAGTCTGGAAAGTTGACAAATTCAGAAATAACCCTATTTACTTACTTGATTCAAATCTCAAAGTAAATGGCAAATATAAATGGATTACTGAAAGATTATATGTAGGCTCTTCTGAGGAAAGAATTGCTCAGGAAATTGTTTTAGGAATTGGTGGCATCCGAGCTTTAAGAAAATTGGGAATTGATGTAGATATTTATCACTTTAACGAAGGTCATGCTGTACTAGCAGGCACAGAATTAATCCAGGAAAAAATTAAAAAAGGCTATGATTTTAATCAAGCCTGGGAAGAAGTTAGATCTGAGATAGTATTTACAACTCATACCCCTGTTAAAGAAGGTAACGAATCTCATCCAATTGAGAACCTTAAAAAGATGGGAGCCTTTAACGGATTGGAAAAAGAGGAAATGGAGGAGATTGGAGGCAATCCCTTTAATATGACTGTTGCAGGTTTAAAACTTTCCTCCAGAGCCAATGGCGTTGCTAAACTCCATGGAATAACAGCTAGAGATATGTGGCAGCATGTTGAAGATAGAGCTCCAATTATCTCAATAACTAATGGGGTACATTTACCGTCCTGGGTTGATGAAAGAATGTTTTCAAGTCTCTTTGATAAAGAATCAATCTCTAAACTTCACAAAGAAAACAAACAGGCCCTAATTGATTTTATTGAAGAAGAAAATGGGCAAAAATTTAAAGAAGATAAATTGCTAATTGGATTTGCTAGAAGAGCAGCCAGTTACAAAAGACCTGATATGATTTTCTGGGATATTGATCGAATAAGACACCTACTAGAAGATCAAAAGCTGCAATTAGTTTTTTCTGGTAAAGCCCATCCTGAAGATAATAAAGGTAAAGATATTATTTCAAGAATTGTTGAAATTTCAAAAGCATACCCACAGAGCGTAACTTACCTTGAAGATTATAATATTAAGACTGGCCGATTGATGACAAGGGGAGCTGATGTCTGGTTAAATAATCCCCGTCGACCAAAGGAAGCTTCCGGTACTTCAGGTATGAAAGCAGCCATGAATGGAGTCTTGAATTTTAGCACTCTAGATGGCTGGTGGGATGAAAGCTGTCAGCATGGCATTAATGGCTGGCAATTTGGAGATGCCTATGTAGGTAACGGCCAGGATGAACATGATCTCTTCGGGCTATATCATGTCTTATTAGATCAAATAATCCCAACCTATTATGAAGACAGAGAAAGATGGTTAATGATGATGCAGTACAGTATTAAGATGACCCATGATCGTTTTTCAGCTGAAAGAATGTTAACAGATTATTATGAATTATTATATCAAATCTAATAAAAATAGAGTAGGACCAGCCT